>JAJAYT010000496.1 GCA_026786085.1 Microcoleus sp. CAN_BIN18
AAGCGGGTGTGCGTGCGCCACTGTTCTAATTGAGGATATTGGGTGATCGAGCTTTCGAGCACTTCAGACACTGGGGTTTCGGGAGGAAATTCTAGTGTAAGTTCCGAAACGCCGTAGGCTTCACTGAAGGCGGCGAATAGTTTAACGGTGATGGTAATCGAAGAGTTAGACACGGTAGTAAGGGGGCGATCGATGTTTTGGCAATTATTAACTAAACCATACAATTAATTGGGAATTAGGTGCGCTCCCGACTTAGAATTGAAATCGGTAATCTTGAGTTCAGTTTTACTCCATCGGGCCAAACTTAACTAGAGATTGTCGCAGAAAGTCCGAACAGCATTGTATGTCGATCGCTCTCACCAAGCAGGTAGAGGAAGTAGTTAACATCCACTTAGATGCAGCTAGCGAAGGTCTAGTTGGCTGCTGTTGAGACTACTGCAAAACTATTTTTTGAGGATACGGTATAAATACTTGACCGTAATTGTGGGAGAGTAAAAAAAATCGCACTAAATTTAGCGTTAAACAACGCAGACCATAATCCCAACCCACTTTTGCCAAACTAAAAATCTGATTGTGAAGTGCGGGGTGGAATTCCAGAAGCTAAGCCCCCAAAAGCAAGCGTACCGTTCTATCTAAGAATAATAGTGAAGTTAACGCGAACAAAATATTTATGGCAAGTAACGATTTCAAAGTGCTTCAAATTATTGAAGCTAAAGGCTGGTATGCCTTTGGGAGTACAAAGCAAAGTCAGCACATTGAAAGATGGGTAAGACCTGTGGTGTGTTGGGTTTTAGTAGAAGATAAAAAAAAGCGGCGGATTGTGACTGCTACCGCCAGCTATCAGATCGAGATTGACGACAAAGAAGTCGAGTTTTTTGCCCACGAAAGCGAAATTCAAGATATCGAGAGTCTCCCGAAGTCGGTCTCCGTCTCGGAATTTCTGAAAACAGAAGATTGATAGAAGGGCGGAAAGAACGCCTTTAATCATTTATTAATTATTTCTTAGTAATTCCTTAAACTTGCTAAGTAAGTCATCTCAAAAACAGCAGACCCAGAGCCTCGAATTCTTGAAGAAGTTGGGGCTCTATCCGAATTTGTGTCGTGCCCTTCTGCCCTCTTCCTTCTAAAAAATAAAGAGGCCGGAAGATTGCGGGCAATGCCAACACGCTTCCGACCTTGCTGAATAACAGGGTATGCATATGTTTTTATAGTATGGCAGTGAGACTTTCGAGAGATCAAGAGGACTATTGCAATCACCCACTTTTGCTTTCTGGGTATGTTTGCAAGGTTCATACCATTTTAGACAAAAATTTTAAATTTGAGAGCGGGCGATAGTTACAGGTTAAGGATTCTAGTTGTTTATCGGTAGCGGGTGCTACCAAAAACTATTGCATTCGCAGGTGCGATCGCACCTGCGTGCTACAACTTCAAACCCCACTAACAACAGGTTCAGGCTTCTGCTGCGGCATCCGCCGCCCCAGCAGCGCCATCCGCACGCCGCCGGCAGGTCCTAAAGTCACCCCTCGGCGTTTTGCCTGTACGGGCTTTTTCTCGGCCAATACTAGATCGAAATTCTGCAAAATCTTTGCCAGCACCAGTTTCATCTCCAACTGCGCCAGCGCTAAGCCGATACAGCGGCGAGTACCGCCTCCAAACGGCAAATACTCGTAAGGCGAGAATTGCCTTTCCAAAAACCGTTCCGGCTTAAATTGCAGCGGTTCTGGATACAAATCCTCCCGCCTGTGAGTCAAATAAATTGAGTCGAAAATCACCGTACCCGGTGCGAGTTGATATCCCAGCACTTCCACGGGCTCCCGTACAACTCGCGGAAACGTCAGCATTCCCACTGGATAAATTCGCAACGTCTCTTGACAAACTGCACTCAAGTATTGCAAGCGAGAAATCTCCATCGGGTCGGGATTTTCGCCCAAACTGTCCAATTCTTGCAGCAGTTTTTGGCGCACTGAAGGCAAACTGTGAATCCAGTAAAATGCCCAAGCTAGGGCCGTTGCTGTGGTTTCGTGGCCTGCAAACAGCAGCGTCATCAACTCATCGCGCAATTCTTCATCCGTCATCGGTTCGCCGTTTTCGTCCCGGGCGGCCATCATTAAGCTGAGAATGTCGGTGCGGTTGTCGTCTGGTTGCAGTCTGCGTTCTGCTATTTCGTCGTCCATCAGTTCGTTAATTTTCCGCTGCTGCTGTTTCATGCGCCCCCAAGGACTCCAAGAACCCCAATCTTGCTGCAACCAGGGCAGAAATAGCATACTCGATCGCAGCGGAGAGCCCATCGTATCGATAATCGCAGCTAGCAGCGGGGACAGTTGCTGCAATCGCGGCCCCTCATCCAAGCCGAAGACAACTTGCAAAATTACCCGCATGGTGATTTCTTGCATAGCGGTGCGGGCGACAAAAGGTCGATCGACAGTCCACTTGCTGGCAACATCATCCGCGATATCGCAAATTTGTTGACTGTAGTTGCGCATCCGTTCCCCGTGAAAGGGCGGCATCAATAATTGGCGCTGCCGTTTGTGCTGTTCTCCCGAGATCACAATCATCGATTGTTCTCCCAGTATGGGTTTAAGAATACCGTTGATATCGCCGGGAGCGTCAAAAGCTTTGCTGTTGAGCATTTCCTGGATCGCTTGCTGTGGATCATCACGAATGGTTCGAGGTTGCCCCATCGAGTTGTGAAAATCTCTCCGTACTTTTTGGCACATACGTCCATGTATGTAAGTGGATCGGCGATCCATTGAATTAGCTGCAAGAAGCGGAGGTTTTTGGGGCCGTCAGGTAGAGTCATAGAAATTGTGGTAGTGCTTGTTAAAAGACTTGGAGAACATAAATAGGACTGCCGCAGAAACCGGGTTTGAAACTGTAACTTAATTTATGGACAAAGCTACCCATCCTTTACTATTTGGGTAGTTTTCGCGCCATTCGTTCAATCACATCACGTGAGACTATTTGCCCCTAGTTCATTTTTTTTGTCAAGAGTGCCATTAGATTGCAGATGCGGGTGTCTTGCGTCATAGGAATCGGCGTTTGGACTGATTATATTTTTTTACCTGCCATCTTGACAGCAGGAAGTCGTATATAATACGAAGGACAATACATTTACTCATGTCGAGTCAAATGCAGTTAGTAGAAAAACACGTAATTAACAGACAGCATAGATTTTGGAAAGAATGCGAC
>JAJAYT010000497.1 GCA_026786085.1 Microcoleus sp. CAN_BIN18
GAGGTGGACATTGTTTGTGTAGCCGCGATTTCCAATCGCCGGGGCCTCTTCGCGGGTTAAAGATTCAATTTTATTGAGACACCCGGCGGTTTAAACCGCGTCTACACAGACGAAACCCGCCACCGCGGGTTGAAGATTCCATCTCCAAATACCATCTTCGTCCACGGAGGTGGACATTGTTTGTGTAGCCGCGATTTCCAATCGCCGGGGCCTCATAATCAATTAATCCCTAATCCATCCGTGTATCCGTGTCAAAATCCGTGTCGTGCCATACCTTGATTTCCCCCCGCAAAAAATGTAAAATCATACAAACATGGGTAGTAAAAAATGAACCAAGCACGCCGCCAAGCCTATCTCACCCTGATTGAATCTCTCCTCACCTGGGATAGGGAAGAACGAACCGCCATCCTGCAAGCCAATCTAGAATTATTAGACGATGAATTTGCCCAATATTTGCGAGAGTGGGCAACTGAAACACTGCCCAACTTGGATGCAGACCAAGCAGAAACTCTTGCCAACATATTATACGGTTTAAATCTCAAAATTTCAAGTCTTCAGCAAGGCAGTCACAGAAGCAACATAGAGATTGCGATTGCTTGTCTGGATATAGGATTAACTATTTTTACTCGCGCAGCTTATGCAGAAAAGTGGGCAAAGTTTCAAAACAGTCTAGGCATTAAATACTCTGACAGAATCAAGGGAGACAAAGGTGATAATTTAGAAAGGGCGATTAAATTTTATGAAGCAGCTTTACAAGTTTACACCCGCCCAGCTTTTCCCGAATATTGGGCAATGACTCAAAATAATTTGGCAGTTGCTTACACAAACAGAATCAAGGGAGACAGGGGTGATAATTTAGAAAGGGCGATCGCTTTTTATGAAGCAGCTTTACAAGTTCGCACCCGCGAAGCTTTTTCCCAAGATTGGGCAATGACTCAAAATAATTTAGCAAATGCCTACAGTAACAGAATCAAGGGAGACAGGGGTGATAATTTAGAAAGGGCGATCGCATTTTATGAAGCTGCTTTACAAGTTTACACCCGCGGTGCTTTTCTCAAAAAATGGGCAGTGACTCAACATAATTTGGCAGTTGCTTACAGAAAGAGAATCAAGGGAGACAGGGGTGATAATTTAGAAAGGGCGATCACATTTGTGGAAGCTGCTTTATCTGTTTTCACCCGCGATGCTTTTCCCGAAGATTGGGCAAGGAGTCAACATAGTTTAGCAACTGCTTACAGAAACAGAATCAAGGGAGACAGGGGTGATAATTTAGAAAGGGCGATCAAATGTTATGAAGCAGCTTTACAAGTTCGCACCCGCGCAGCTTTTCCCCAATATTGGGCTGAGACTCAAAATAATTTGGCAGTTGCTTACAGTAACAGAATGGAGGGAGACAGAGGTGATAATTTAGAAAGGGCGATCAAATTTTATGAAGCTGCTTTACAAGTTTGCACCCGCCAAGCTTTTCCCCAAGATTGGGCAGGGACTCAAAATAATTTGGCAACTGCTTACAGTAACAGAATCAAGGGAGACAGGGGTGATAATTTAGAAATGGCGATCGCATTTTATGAAGCTGCTTTACAAGTTTACACCCGCCAGGCTTTTCCCCAATATTGGGCAGATACTCAAAATAATTTGGCTGCTGCTTACTTATACAGAATCCAGGGAGACAGAGGTGATAATTTAGAAAGGGCGATCGCCTTTTTTGAAGCAGCTTTACAAGTTCTCACCCGCCCAGCTTTTCCTGAATATTGGGCAAGGATTCAAAATAATTTGGCAGTTGCTTACAGTAACAGAATCCAGGGAGACAGGGGTGATAATTTAGAAAGGGCGATTAAATTTTATAAAGCAGCTTTAGAATTTTGCACTCCTACTATCTTACCCCTTGACTGTCTGAAGACAAGCCGTAACTTAGGCAATTTAGGATTTGACGAAAGCTTGTGGGAAACAGCCATCTTCGGCTACGAAAAAGCGATCGAAGCAATCGAACAAACCCGCGAGTGGGTAACATCCCAAACCCGCAAACGACAAATAATAGAAGAAAACCTCAACATCTACGAAAACATGATGCAATCCTGCATCAATCACAAACAATATCACAAAGCAGTCCAAACCGTAGAACGCAGCAAATCCCGCTACCTAGTCGAACTCTTCACCAACAGCGAAATCTATCCCAAAACCGCCACAGAATCCGAGAAACAACAACTCAGAAACTTACGCAGCCAAATCGCCGCCTCCCAACAATTCCTAGAAACAGAAACATCCTCTCCCACTCTTTCTCCCCCCCTTAGCAAGGGGGGGCCGGGGGGGGTTCCCGAAGACTCCGACACACAACGCCCAACTCAAACCCGCAGCCTCAGCCCCGAATCATTTCAACAAGAAAAAGACAAATTAACAACAACATTGCAGCAATTAGAACAATTGCTGCAACAGATAAAAAAGCGAGAACCCGAATTCGCCCTAACTCAGAAAGTCGAACCCATAAACATCGCCGAATTCCAGCAAACATTAGATACAGAAACAGCAATTGTAGAATGGTACATCGGCAACCCCAAATTTAACAACCAAGACTGGGGAGGAACAGCCTTCATCATCACCCGCGACAAAATAGACTTAGTACAAATTACCGCCACCGAATTAGCCGAATTAGAAACCTGGAAAAACGACTATCTCAACGAATACCGCGACAAAGCCAAACAAAAAATCTGGCAACAAACCTTATCCGCAAAACTGCACAAACTCTCGGAAATCTTGCGCCTCAACGAGATAGTCGCCAAAATCCCCAATCATTGCCACCAACTAATATTAGTACCCCATCGCTACCTGCACCTATTCCCCCTCCACGCCCTACCATTCACATCACAAACCCGGTTCACCCAACAAACAATGTTGTTTCGCGGAAACCTCCTAGACTGCTTCCCCAGCGGCGTGAAATACGCCCCCAGTTTGCAACTACTAGAACTCGTACAAAACCGCATCAAAACCCGCACATCTCCCGCGCCAGAACTTCAGCCATTATTTGCGATTCAGAATCCCACCGAAGATTTATCGAACGCCGACATGGAAGTACAAATCATCAAACAAAAATTCGACACCCATGACATTTTAATCAAACAACAAGCCACAAAAATCGCCTTCAACGAAAACCTCAAAAACCTCTCCAATGCCAGCTACATCCACTTTTCCTGTCACGGAGTCTTTAACTTTGACTATCCGCTGCTGTCCCTTCTAGCCCTAGCCGATTCGATCGAATCAATCTCAGAAATTAACCCGCCGCAAATCCCCGAAATTAACCCCCCCCAACCCCCCCTTGGTAAGGGGGGGCTTCAAGAGGAAATTAACCCCCCCCAACCCCCCCTTGGTAAGGGGGGGCTTCAAGAGGAAATTAACGCCCCCCAACCCTCCTTTGATACGGGGCTTCAAGAGGATAAGCCAGAAATTCCCCGCTATGTGACAATGCGAAGCGGGCGAAAAGCCATCCCGGAAAAATGCCTAACTTTGCGAGAAATCTTTGCCGATTTAGAGTTAAGTAGGTGCAATCTCGTGACACTCTCCGCCTGCGAAACCGGGTTAACCAGTTCAACAGAAATGACTGATGAGTACATTGGTTTACCCAGCGGCTTCTTGTATGCTGGGAGTCTGAGTGTTGTGAGCACATTGTGGTCGGTCGATGATTTTGCAACGGCGATTTTGATGATAAGATTTTATCAGGAATTGCTACCGAAAGTTTCAGTAGCCGTCGCTTTGAACGCGGCCCAAAACTGGATGCGCGCCGTCAGCAAGGAGGATTTTGGAGTTTGGGTTAAATCCTTAAATTTAGATAAAAAATCTGGGCAAAGTGTGGAACTGTGGTTAGTATTATCCCCAGAGGAACAGCCGTTTAGCCATCCCAAGTATTGGGCGGCATTTTGTGCTACTGGATATTAAGTGGAAACACAAATTAACCTCAAAGACCGTCAGTCAGGGGTTAAAACCCCTGCCTCAAAGCTGAAGTCCTCTGAAGAGGACTGAAGAACTCATCAGTCCTCTTCAGAGGACTTTCGCTATTAGACAGGGGTTTTAACCCCTGGCGGACTGCGGATTTAACGCGGATTTTGACACGCTTTGGGAATTAAAGTCCTGACTGCGAACCTGGAAGAAGGACTAAAGTCCTCACTACGAACCTGTGTTTTATTAACGGAGAATTGTTTTATGGAACCTGAAAAAGTTATCATTGTTTTCTTCAAATGGCTGCGCGAAAATCCCAGCCTTTTCATGCCAACAGCATGGCAAGATTTACCCAAACTCGATACAGAAATAGCAGAATCAGCCGATGATGAATTATTCCCGATTGCTATGACTATCAGCAAGTGGTGTGCCCATCATGGATTGGGAGATATATTAAGAGAACAAGCGCGGAAAGATTTCGACGATGCGGGTGAACCCACCCCAACTACACAACAGATGTTAACCAATACTACTCAAACTCTGCGTCAAGCCATTGAAGAAGCTTGCGAAAAACTTCGACAACTCGATGCACAGAAATCAGATAAAGGCAATGACTCAAAATAGCAAAATCTATGCCCCCAACGTCTATCTATTTGCCTATCACCTCTGCAAACCCCCAGAAACAGAGTCGAGTTCTCCTGTAGAATTAACCAAACTGTGGGACAAGTGCAACGAGATATTGCAAGCTAAATTAGCAGTTGGTAAACCATTCAACGGCAGCTATTTATCCAAAAAAGATGAACCTCTCGGATGGCGAGTTAACCTGATTAACAAAGAAGTTGTCGGCGGCCGAAATTCTCTGGCTTTTGCTAAGGATATTTCCCACGACAACCAGCAAATAAATCTTAAAGGTTTTGCCGAACCGCTGCGGATTGATGACAGCTATGCTTTGGGTTTGCAAATTCGCATCCCCGAAAAAGTTGACAACATTAAAACGCCCGCTGTCGATGTTAGCATCTTCAAGGAATTTAATCCCGATAACTGCTTGCTGCCGGATTTTGTGCAAAGCTATTTCGGTCAAACTCTGCTGCTTACGGCTTGGCTGAGTGTAGAACAAAACCAGGCGGCGCGGGAAGATTCGCAGTTTCTGAAAAAATTAGCCCAACAGTGTCTAGAAAAGTTCATTTCCGGTGACAATCTGCCGAGTTTTTACCGTCAAGGCGAGTTATTCGGTAGCCCAATTTTAGAATACGGCAATCCCAGTCGCCAAGATACTGACTGTCACGTTATAGTCTGGTTTTTCAACAGTTCAGCAACTGATGAAATCTGGGATGAGACGCGGTACAGCGATTTTGTCGAGTTGTTTTTGTACCGCAATAAGATTCTCCGCGCCTATCACGATACCCGCAAACTTTACTTGGTGACTCGCGAGGAATACAAACAAATTGAACTCAATATCGACGCGACTTTTAAGTATTTGCGACAAGACGAAGCCCAGCAGCGGCAATTGAAAGGTACGGGTTTAAAGGCAGAGGAATTAGAACGTCTCGAACGTCAGACAATCGAGATGCCGCCGCGCGCTGTTAACTATGCCCGGTTGCTGATGGACTTGGAATTTCGGCAAAATACGATCGCAATTAACGCCAAAAACTACCAAGATAAATTATATCAGATAAGTCTTGACTTAAAATCAAGGAAGAAGTACAATGAGAGTGACTGCGATTTAAGCTTTCTCGAATTATTCAGCAAAGAAACCTCGCCGCAGTTTCAAGCACAAATCAAAGCAGACTTAGGCTACTTCACCCACGGCACCGGCTTGCTAGACAAAGCAATGGAAGCAATTCGAGGCGTTGTTGCCATTGAAGAAGCTTATCGGGATGCAAAATTAGAAGTCACGATTCAAGCTGTGGGCTTTGGTTTGGGAGTCGCCGGGGTAGTCGCTGGCAGTTCTCCTTATTTGATTAAACAAGACCCGCCGAATCAGGTGATTGCTTTGCCTTTCCTGAAGGTGGGAATCAATTCTTTTGCGTTGGTATTGTTGATTAGTATCGGCGCGGGAGTTGTGGTTTGGTCTTTGGTTATGCTGGGGGCAAATTTTAAGAATCTACTAGGTAAAATTAAGCGAAGATGAGACGGCGGTTGAAACCGCACCTACACAAACGAAGATGAGACGGCGGTTGAAACCGCGCCTACACAAACGATTTCCGCCTCCGCGGACTAAAGAAAATAACATAATTTCAGATGTCCGGTTTTCTTCAACC
>JAJAYT010000498.1 GCA_026786085.1 Microcoleus sp. CAN_BIN18
GGATCCTCAGGAGTGTATAACAGTCACGCCAACATCCCTTCTTTCATGCTCGGCTTACCGGGGTTGCGGGTTCCTGGGTAAAACCTCCATCATACGGCTATTCTTCCTACAACGTTAAATATTTATTTACACCAAGGCGCTTTAGAACAAAGCCTGCATTAGTGTCACTCTAGAAGCAGTGCCACTATTAATACAGGTTATGAAAGATAGCGACAAGGAGAAGCCAGTAAAGCTTTGTTTTTACTGTGATGACGATTTGCGATCGCGCTTCAGATGGGTTTGTGCTTACAACAATGCTTCTATGAACCAGGTTTTATTGGAACTCGTAGAAAACTGGCTTGTGGAAAACACGCCAAAAATCAGTAATCCCAGCTCATCTAAAAGCGAAACCCCACCAAAATCAAATAAAGAGCGGGGCAAAGTAGCAAAGACTGAGGATTTATCAACTTAAGGAGTCCGATACGATGGAAGAAAACATCCATTCAGCCACCAGCCCTCAAAAATGTCGCGATATGGAGCGACGATACGGTTGGCAACTTAAGACAATCAGGAAGACTCCAGACAGTATTCTTAAAGTAGATTGCGTCTTCTATGGTCAGCAGACATCATTTGCACCTCCAGAAAATTCACAAGGAGAAACCGACAATGACAAATGAAACCTGGATTGTTTACAAATCTGAGTCTATGGACGCGACTGGATGGGAAAACCGTCAGTTGATGCCAGGAAGTTCTTTGACAGATATCCTACATGAAGAGTGGGACAGTTCTGGGGTTTTGCCCGAAGTGGGCGATCGCATCCGCGAGTATGCTCAAATGGAACCAGAAACCAGCAGTGGCATTACTCATGGACGTGATGGCGACTGGGTTGTCACCGGTATCAACCAATTCTCATCCTTGGATACCAGCCAGCGAATTGTTGTATGTTATTGCGCTTATCAGCCTGTGACACCCGATTGGGAAAAATTAGGCAGATGTGCGCCAGTACCAGCTACAGCAGCAGCATAATCAGATAATTAGCCGCCGATTTGAGACATTGTGCGGCTATAATTTCCTTGAGTAGTTCCCGAATCTCGCTGTTTGAAATTAATCTCCGGTTTAATCTCTAATATTTCCCGCACTCGATCGCGCAATTCGCCTGTAGACACCCCATTCCGTAAAGCCGTTTTCAAATCAATTTGCCCCGTTTCGTTGAGCAGACAAGGCCGCAGCCACCCGTCAGCAGACAAACGCATCCGGTTGCAGCGATCGCAAAAACACTCCGACATTTGACTGATAAAACCTAAAGTGCCCTTCGCCCCCGGAATTTGAAACACATCCGCCGGCCCGTTTCCGCGCACTCCCGACTCGGCTAACCCGTATTTTTCCTCAATTTGTCGCCGCAATTCGGCCGATGCTACCCAACCTTTGTCGCCAAATAAGTCGCCATTCCCGATCGGCATAAACTCAATAAAACGAACGTGCCAATTCCGGTTAATTGTTAACTCTGCCAACTGCAATATTTCGCCGTCATTGACACCCGGAATCACCACCACATTCAATTTCAGCGGGTCAAATCCCACCTCATAAGCCGCTTGAATTCCCTCCCAAACCTGCTTCCACCGAGAACGTCCCCGACTACCAATTATCTTATCAAAAGTCTCCGGTTCCAAGGAATCTAAACTGATGTTAATCCGCCGCAAACCTGCATTGTAGAGATTTTCTGCCATTCCCGCCAGCAAAAATCCGTTAGTTGTCATTGACAAATCTCGCGTTTCGGGCAAAGATGCGATCGCCCCAACCAACTCCACCACCCCAGGGCGCAGCAGCGGTTCCCCTCCCGTCAAGCGAAATTTGGTAAATCCCACGGGTATGAAAACTTCGCGCAGCAGAGTTAGCAATTCCGAGTGGGTTAACAACTGCTGCTGCAATACATAGTCCAACTCGCTACCTTCTGGCATACAGTAGAGACAGCGGAAGTTGCAGCGGTCTATCAAGCTAATCCGAAGGTAGTCTACGGGATTCATGTCAATACTTTGTAATATTATTTAATTATAAATGGCGATCGCATTTTCTGCAATTATCGGCGGCGCGAGCCAATTTAAAATCTAAAATCTAAAATATAATGGATCTCACCCAAAGATGGATACAAGCCCTCAGCTCGCTGCTGTAGAGTAAATCTAAAATCTAAAATCTAAAATCTAAAATTGGTAGGTTTATGTTCTTTGAATTTGAAGCTGATTTTGTGGAAGCTCTGCGCTGTATTCCGATGCAGGTACGTCTCAAGTTAGATACTTGTGGGATTAAATTGAAGTTGCAGGATTGGAATCACTTCAACCAAGCAGAACGTCAAATCCTTGTAGAAAGTCCTTGTTTGACAATACCAGAGATTAGCGATTACCGAGAACAGCTCAATCAAGTATTAATTAAAGAGACTGGCAAACCGGGAACTGATTTGGCCGTTGATGAAAACCCCCCGTGGATGGATGCTGCAACTATACCGGAGTCGGTTTCTGCGAAAGCGCAAGAGCTCGGCGTTACGATTAGTCTGGCGCAGTGGGCGAGTTTGCACCCGCTACAGCGATTTGCTTTGATTAAGCTTAGTCGATCGAGCCACGAGAATAAAAATTTCATCCCGGCGCTTCAAGAGTTTAAGGTTATTCCATAAAATTAACGTATCCGCTCAATAAATCGGGGGAAATCGCTCACTGACGAGCCTCAAACATCGCAAAATCCTTCCAAACACGGTAGTCTACCCCGATTTATTGAGCGGATACAAATTAACTGTTCGCGATCGCACGGGTGGCCAGAAACCGGGTTTTTTACCACAATACTTGGTTGGGAACCCGCAGATTTGGTAAAAAACCCGGTTTCTTCGGTTGTAGTGCGTCTAGGAGCGATCGAGCTTCGCAACTACCGTTTCCAGAACCGGATTGCTCGATCGCGATCGCAACTACAAAATAGGGCAGCTTTGTCTAAAACAATCTGCCCTATTTGATTAAGCTTTATTTTGAGCTAACTTTTGGCGGCGGCGGGCTAAAATAAAGCCGCCTAATGACAGCAATCCGCCGACTACTGTTGTCGGTTCCGGTACCGATTCGGAATTGTCCCAAACATCCTCTCCTATTTCCACGGGCTGCGACAAGTCGCCGATCGCCTCAGATTGGTCTATCACCGCATCGGCGAGCGTAGTTGGGCCAAAAGTGGAGCTATTTCTAGGTAAGCTGTTGACAACTCCTGTTCTAGCTAATCCGCTGATGACGTTGCGAATCCAGTTTTGGTGCGACGATACGCGAGTGGCAACGGAATAGTCGCCGTAGTCGCTATCTGTCCGACCGTCGATACTGTCAATGAAGGAGTTGACGCCCGCCAGGAGTCCGCCGATGAACAGCGCTCCGCCGCTATCTCCCGATCCGATTTGATATTCCAAGTTTAGAGGGTTGGTTAACGGCTGTGAGGGATTGACCGATCGAGGATCGTCGAAATCTGACATCAGTACCTGGTTGGAATAACCCGCTCGACTCCCCAGACCGATCGTATTTTGACCAGCTCGTTTTGTGCGGGTCTGGGGGGGAGTGGGAATTTGGCCGGTTAAACCATTGCCTGTATCCCCGAAGCCAACATAGCTCCCAACTTTCATGTCTTCGTCAGAACCGGAGTAGAGTGTGGCAGGATTGATGCCAAGCACTGAACTGCTGAGCCGGAATAAACCAATATCAACACCTGCTCCTAAATTCCGGTTGCTGCTGCGCCATGCTCCTTGTTGAAGTCCCCAGTTAATTGGAATGCTGCGGCCGCCAATCGTAAAACCGGCACCGGCAAGACTTTGTTGGCCGTTTTCTAAGCAGTGGGCTGCTGTCAGTACCCTGTTAGCAGCTATCAGGGTTCCCGAACTAACGATGAATGAGTTGCTGCCAGAAAATTTGAGGTCTAGACGGCCAACGTTGGCAAATTGGTTGCCGAAGTTTCTGTATTGGGCATCCGATCGATCGTGCCGGATAGTACCGGCGATCGCGCTTCCGCTAAGCGTCGCTGCTGCAACCATTGCCGTCACCGCCGATGTCATCAGGTTTTGAGTTTTCATTTTTGCTGGCACCTAGATTGATAGAAAATTTGTTCATCTATCTTTCTCTCAGGTGGAAATCTCGTTTTTTATCCAAAACTTTTGATTATGTTACAAAACTTTATATTGTGGCTAAAATTTACAGGTTTGGCGGCGGTGTGAAGGAAGTGAGGCACACTTAGTGCGGGAAAATAGATACAATGTGCGAAAAAGTGCGATCGGGCGGTGGGAAAGGTAGAGTAAGGGCGATCGGACATTTAACCAGTGAAGATTTCCGAATCGCCCGACACCAAAATCCCAAAATATAATTAATTTAATTTTAAGTATTGTTACCGCAGCGTGGTATGATTCTTCATGAGTTTGCAAAGCACTCGCCTGCTACCTGCATTAGTTTCTAAGCTTCGTGAACACGCAAAACACACCCACCGAACCCGCACCAGTAACCGAGGATATTCCTCAAGCTGGCACTGTCTCGACAGTCTCGACAGCCTCGTCCGAGACAAGCAATCCGATGCAAGATTTTTATAGCCTGCAACAAGAGTTGTTGGCCTACACCCTTGCTTTTACGGCGATTATTTTTATCTCCGTTTGGATCTTTTACTCCCTCAACATTGCCCTGAACTATTTGCTAGGGGCGAGTACAGGTGTGGTTTACTTAAAGATGTTGGCTAGAGATGTTGAACGAATCGGCAGCGAAAATCAACGCATCAGCAAGACCAGGTTAGGTCTGTTTTTCGCGGTGATGATAGTAGGAACACAGTGGAATCAGCTACAGATTTTACCGATATTTTTGGGATTTCTGACTTACAAAGCTGCGCTGATGGTTTACGTGATCCGAAGTGCATTAGCACTAGACTACAGGTAGATCAGGGAAGAAAAGCAAAACTCAACTCATCGATTTGTATGGGGAAGCCCGTTGAATGCCAATGCTTGACGTTCTAAACACCTTTAATCGTTTCCCCCTCGCCAAATTGGAAGTTGGCCAGCAATTGTACTGGCAACTTGGCGGTCTCAAAGTTCACGGGCAAGTTTTTATAACCTCGTGGTTTGTAATTGCTGTTTTAGTCATAGTTTCTCTTTTAGGAACTAGCAAGATCCAGCGAATTCCCAGCGGAATGCAAAATTTTATGGAGTATGCGCTGGAATATATTCGGGACTTGGCTAAAAACCAAATTGGTGAAAAAGAATATCGCCCTTGGGTACCGTTTATTGGTACATTATTTCTGTTCATCTTTGTGTCAAACTGGTCTGGCGCTCTAATTCCTTGGAAGCTGATTAAGCTGCCATCAGGCGAATTGGGAGCTCCTACCGCTGACATCAACACGACGGTAGCATTTGCACTGCTGACTTCTCTCGCATATTTTTATGCAGGTCTCAGCAAAAGTGGCTTGGGGTATTTTGCCCACTATGTAGAACCGGTGCCATTTATGCTGCCGTTCAAAATCATAGAAGATTTCACTAAGCCTCTGTCTCTGAGTTTCCGTTTGTTTGGCAACATTCTTGCTGACGAATTGGTGGTCGGAGTGCTAGTGTTGCTAGTGCCTTTATTTGTTCCTTTGCCAGTGATGGTTCTGGGACTATTTACGAGTGCAATTCAAGCTTTGATTTTTGCTACCTTGGCCGCAGCCTACATTGGTGAAGCTCTAGAAGGCGGTCACGGCGAAGAACACCACGATTAACAAAGCCGACAAATGGCACAGGATGAAGGAGGAAAATAAAATTTCTGAACTCAAACTTATTGCTGTGAAATCGGACAATTCTGTAGACTTTCTGTTCTCAATTTTGTACTTTAGATAAGGAAAATCATCATGGATTCAACAGTTGCCGCCGCTTCCGTAATCGCCGCCGCTTTGGCAGTAGGTTTAGCCGCAATCGGCCCTGGTATTGGTCAAGGAAATGCAGCAGGCCGAGCTGTTGAAGGTATTGCTCGTCAGCCTGAAGCAGAAGGCAAAATCCGCGGCACCTTGCTGTTGAGTTTGGCGTTTATGGAAGCGTTGACAATTTATGGTTTGGTTGTAGCCCTAGTGCTATTGTTTGCCAACCCCTTCGCATAATAATTTGAAATTTTAGATTTGAGGTTTTGGCGATTCTAATCCAAAATCTCAATTCTAAATTCGATTAAGCGAATTAGATGGAAGCCGTCAAAAAATCATGATGCACTGGACAGTATTACTAGCAGTTGAAGAAGCGGCAAAGGAAGGCGGACTGTTTGATTTGGATGCTACGCTGCCTCTGATGGCGGTGCAGTTTTTGATTCTAGTCGCAGTCTTGAATGTAATTTTTTACAAGCCGCTCAGCAAGTCAATTGACGATCGCGCTGATTACATTCGTAACACCCAAATCGCAGCCAAAGAACGCTTGGCAAAGGCTCAGCAACTAGCGCAGGAGTATGAGCATAAACTGGGAGAAACTCGCAAGCAGTCTCAATCAGTAATTGCTGCTGCTCAAGCTGATGCCCAAAAAATTGGGTCAGCAAAAGTCGCTGAGGCTCAAAAAGAAGCTCAAGTGGCACGAGAAAAGGCAGGGCAAGAAATCGAGCAGCAAAAGCAAGAAGCTATGCGATCGTTAGAACAACAAGTAGATTCCCTCAGCCGTCAAATTCTCGAAAAGCTATTAGGGCCATCGCTGGTCAAATAGCGAAACCGAAGAGTTTTAGATTTTTGATGCGATCTTAAATCTAAAATCGGTTCACCCAATCTGCACCCGCAATTATGGAAGAGTATCATGGGGACTGTTTTATTGCTAGCCACAGAAGCTAGCCGGGAAGGTGGTTTCGGTTTCAATTTTGATATTTTAGAAACCAACCTGATTAACCTGGTCATTATTATTGCAGTGCTGTTTTATTTCGGGCGCGGCTTTTTAGGAAAAATCCTGACTGAGAGGCGATCGAGCATCGAAGCGGAGATTCTAGAAGCAGAAAAACGCCAAAAAGATGCAGCAGCAGCTCTAGCAGAGCAACAGCAAAAATTGACCCAAGCGCAAGCAGAAGCGGAACGAATTCGTGCCGCTGCTGAACAAACGGCTGTGAAGGCAAAAGAAGCAATTCTAGCTCAAGCGGCGCAGGACGTTGAACGCATGAAAGCAACAGCAGGTCAAGAGTTGGAAGCGGAGCAGGAAAGAGCGATCGCCCAACTGAGATCGGCAGTTGTATCTCTAGCATTAGAAAGGGTGGAAAGCCAGCTAAAAACTAGCTTGGATGACAGCGCTCAAAACCAATTAATAGATCGCAGCATTGCCTTAGTGGGAGGCTAAAACGTGAGTAAAGTCAACACACAAGTTTTACAGCCTTACGCATCAGCTTTGATGTCACTGGCTAAGTCTAACGATCTCTCAGAGCAGTTTGGTAATGATATTCGTTCCTTACTGAGTCTGCTAGAAAGTTCGGAGGATCTACGTCAATTTTTAGCTAATCCTCTGATTAAACCAGATGCTAAAAAAGCTGTCATTAAGCAAATAGCAGGGGAAGAAATGAACCCCTTGATGCGCAGCTTTCTGAGCCTGTTAATAGACAAAGGAAGGATTCTTTTTTTAGAAGGAATTGGCAAACAATACTTGAACCAACTCCGAGCACTCAACCAAACAGTATTGGCTGAAGTTACCTCGGCTGTACCGCTTTCAGATGCTCAACAGCAAACTGTTCGCGAAAAAGTGCAGGCGATGACTAGCGCGCGGCAAGTGGAAATTGAAACTAAAATTGACACAGATTTAATCGGCGGTGTCGTGATCAAAGTAGGCTCTCAAGTGATTGATGCCACCCTGCGAGGACAATTGCCCCGTCAGGGAATTAGCTTAAGTTCTTGATAGAAGAAGGAAGAAGGAAGAAGGAAGAAGGAAGAAGGCCCTTCGACACTTCGGCTTCGCTCAGGGTACAAGGAAGGAAGAAGGGAAAAGTTAAATAGGAACTAGGAATAAATTAATTTCTATTGCCGAGTTGTTAACCCCCAATTCTTATTACAAAATTCCCAGGCTTTCTTACCGGAAACATCGACTGACAACTGACTACTGACAACAAACAATTGACAACAAACAACTGACATGGCAGCAATCAGACCCGACGAAATTAGTAACATTATTCGCCAGCAAATTGAGCAGTACGACCAAGATGTTAAAACATCTAACGTCGGTACTGTTTTGCAAGTGGGCGACGGCATTGCGCGGATTTATGGCTTGGATAAAGCGATGTCCGGCGAATTGCTAGAATTTGCCGACGGCACTGTTGGTATTGCACTGAACTTGGAAGAAGATAACGTCGGCGCAGTGCTGATGGGCCAAGGTTTGGGAATTGAAGAAGGTTCGGCAGTTATTGCTACTGGCAGAATTGCTGAAGTCCCCGTGGGAGAAGCCATGTTGGGACGGGTAGTTGATGCTTTGGCGCGTCCGATTGACGGCAAAGGCGAAATTAAAACTACTGAAACTCGCTTGATTGAATCTCCGGCACCGGGGATTGTTTCTCGCCGTTCTGTTTACGAACCGATGCAAACAGGGATTACCGCTATTGATGCGATGATTCCAGTTGGTAGAGGGCAACGGGAACTGATTATTGGCGATCGCCAAACAGGCAAAACTGCGATCGCGATCGACACAATCATCAACCAAAAATCGGAAAACGTGATTTGCGTTTACGTGGCGATCGGTCAAAAAGCTTCTACAGTAGCTAACATCGTCAACGTCTTGCAAGAAAAGGGCGCGATGGACTACACAATCGTCGTAGCAGCCAACGCTAGCGACCCCGCCACCCTGCAATACTTAGCACCTTACACAGGGGCTAGCTTAGCCGAGTATTTCATGTACAAAGGCCGGCACACTTTGGTTATCTATGATGACCTTTCCAAACAAGCACAAGCTTACCGTCAAATGTCCCTGTTGCTACGCCGTCCTCCGGGTCGCGAAGCATACCCTGGAGACGTGTTCTATCTGCACTCTCGCCTGCTAGAACGCGCTGCTAAATTGAGCGACGATTTGGGCGAAGGCAGCATGACAGCTTTGCCAATTATCGAAACCCAAGCTGGCGACGTTTCTGCTTACATTCCGACGAACGTAATTTCGATTACCGACGGTCAAATCTTCCTTTCTTCTGATTTGTTTAACTCTGGTTTGCGTCCGGCAGTAAACCCCGGTATTTCGGTATCGCGGGTAGGTTCGGCTGCTCAAACTAAGGCGATGAAAAAAGTAGCCGGTAAGGTGAAATTGGAATTGGCACAGTTTGAAGAACTGGCAGCATTTTCTCAGTTTGCTTCTGACTTGGATAAAGCTACTCAGAATCAATTGGCGCGGGGTCAGCGCTTGCGGGAACTGTTGAAACAGCCGCAAAGTTCGCCTTTGCCAATGAACGAACAAGTGGCGATCATCTATGCTGGTATTAACGGCTACATGGATGACATCCCGGTTGATAAAATCACCAAGTTTACTGTTGGTTTGCGCGACTATTTGCGGACTAGCAAGGCGAAGTACGGCGAAATCGTTCAAGGCGGCAAGGCTTTGACTGACGAAGCTGAGAAGTTGCTGAAAGAAGGCATCGCGGAATACAAGCAAACTTTCTTGGTTTCTGCGTAATTAGTCATTAGTCATCAGTCATCAGTCATCAGTTAAGTCGCAGATCCCCCCTAGCCCCCCTTAAGAAGGGGGGAACTGGAAGCAGTCAAAGTCCCCCTTTTTAAGGAGGAACTATAAGCAGTCAAAGTCCCCATTCTTAAGGGGGATTTAGGGGGATCGAAACTTGGCTGCAACCCTAATTTAAACTTAGTTTTAGCGTGATAGTTGACTCCAATGCGTAATGCCGTGTCTCTACCTTAGCTAAATTTAAAAACTGATGGCTGGGAACTAAGAACTCAGAAATAAAAGCTAAGAAAAAAGGAGAAATTTATGGCAAATCTGAAAACTATTCGCGATCGCATTAAGTCGGTCAAGAACACTAAAAAGATTACAGAAGCAATGCGCTTGGTGGCTGCTGCTAAGGTGCGTCGCGCTCAAGAACAGGTGACGGCTACTCGGCCTTTTGCCGATCGACTCGCAGAAGTATTGTACGGTTTGGCGGAACGGTTGCAGTTTGAAAACCTGGATTTGCCGCTGTTGAAGAAACGTGAAGTTAAAACTGTGGGACTTTTGGTCGTTTCGGGCGATCGGGGTTTGTGCGGCGGCTACAACAACAACATCATCAGATACGCCGAAAATCGCGCCAAGGAATTGAAAGCTGAAGGTGTAGACTACAAATTCGTGTTAGTAGGACGCAAAGCTACTCAGTATTTCCAGCGCCGCGAACAGCCGATTAAAGAGACTTACATGAACTTGGAACAAATTCCGACAGCACCGGAAGCAGCCCTAATTGCTGATGAATTGCTGTCTTTGTTCCTGTCAGGAACTGTGGACAGAATTGAGTTAGTTTACACCAAGTTTGTGTCGCTAATTAGTTCGCGTCCAGTAATTCAAACCTTGCTGCCCCTCGACCCCCAAGGCTTGGAAACTCCCGATGATGAAATCTTCCGCTTGACATCGCAAGGCGGACAGTTTCAAGTATCGCGGGAGAAGGTTACTTCACCTATGAAGAGTTTGCCACGGGACATGATTTTCGAGCAAGATCCGGCGCAAATTCTGGAGGCTCTTTTGCCTTTGTATTTGAACAACCAATTGCTGCGGGCATTGCAAGAATCTGCTGCTAGCGAGTTGGCTGCGCGGATGACGGCGATGAATAATGCTAGTGAGAATGCTAGTGATTTGATCCGTAGTTTGACGTTGACTTATAACAAGGCGCGGCAAGCGGCAATTACCCAGGAAATTCTGGAAGTTTCCGGCGGTGCTGAGGCTTTAAACGGTTAGGTTAGGGTTGACAATTTGTTGATTTTATGCTATGCGTCTGGGGGAACTCAGGCGCTATTTTTTGAGTCGGAACTTACCATTAAAGTAGGCTGCATCGCTGCGGTAATTCCGGGTATTGATAAATATCTTAGGGCGACGCACCCTACCGCGATAATCTAGCGGAAGTCACGATCGCTAAAGAAAAAGTTAGAATAATTTATGAAGGCTTTACCGAAAACTTGGGTAAAAGCCCCGTCCTTCTAGGACGGCTTTATATTTGCTTGGTTTATATATTATCTAGTTGAGATTGCATTCTCAAATCTTCCGGTATTCTACTAAAAGTAGAGTAAAATAATAGTATACCACAGGTAGAATAACCGCCGATACACATAAGACACAAAGCTTAAACGACAGGTCGGAAAACAATAATGGTAAGTGGGTGGCGAAAACCATAAAAACAGCTAGGCTATCTAACAGAAGCCAAAACCAGAAAAGTAAACCTTTAAAAGTTTAATTGTACCGTAGGGCATACGGAAACAAGAGAATTAATTCTCAAAAGCTTGGGGAGATAACACCCTCTGGAACTAACTAAATTAGGCTTGATATTTGGTTCAATAGAACGGATATTCAGTTTAAATATTGCCGGAAGGATAGGTAGTTTTAAGGTATGTCGATGAACCAAGAATCCCCACGCCTCGATAGCTGGGGAGTGTCAAAGAAGTAGAAGTAAAATTAAAGCGATCGCCCTTATTGCCAATAATGACATTACCCACTAATCTGAGCATTAGTTTTAGCAATGTCGCACCCTCAATGCAATCAAACTCTAGTGGTAATTCTGGAATTCCCTAGCAACTATCGCCCGAAATCGAACAAAAAATCCTCTATGGAGAGCGTCGCCCTGCCAACTCGGATAGGATAGTAGGAGCGCACTCACCCAAAATCAAAACCAGTCCAGATTTTATATTTGCTTCTCTTACCAATAATCCAGATGGTACAACAACAGCTTTCGATCTAATCAAACGATTTCCTGATGGCACTTTTTCGCGGAAAAAGCGGAGGTCTACTTTTGCACCTGACAGTTGGAGTGATGAAAAAATAATCGATGCAACTAAGCAAGTTGCTAGCACCGTTGCTGTTAATACGAATACTCAGGGTGCTACCTTGCACAGGCAAACAGTCGATGGAGTAGAGTGGGAAGTAATCAAGGACTTTTTAGGAAACGTGATATCTTCTTACCCTACTGGTGGCATACCAACAACTAATTTTTGACGAGGAGTTACTCAGATGACTTTCGCACAGCTAGATGAATATTTAAACCAGAAATTTTCGCCGGATAATTGGTCAGATCATGCTGTTATATATGCTCTTGAACTGTTGCAAAAACTGACACCTGCTGATTGGGAAGAACTCAAATCTTGTTGGTGTAATCGCCCCCAAGAATGGCAATTGCGCTGCGCCGAAATTATTTCTGATGCTGACTCCCAACAAGCAATTCCGTTGTTGCTAGAAATGCTTGAGACACCGGATGATGAGCTTACCCTCACGGCAGCAGATTCTTTAAGGTCGATCGATGCAGCTAAAGAAAATTTAGATCTGAGTCTTGATGTTTTAAAACGCTTGCAAATTCTTTCTCAAAATAGTCCGATCGCTCAAATTATTGTTAATGAATTGCTGAAAAAATTGCCAGTGAGATTGTGAATGCAAACAGTAATTGCTACTTCATGCCGATCGCCTATTTGATTATGACTCAATCTCCCCCGACAATATCGATCGATCGCATCCTCGAACAAAATCCTAAATCCGTACTGGCTTGGGTGAAAAATACATTATCGGCTCAAACCACCGTACCGCAAGACTTTAACTGGCTGTTGTTAGCCGATGTTTCGTCTGAATCGGCTCGAAAAGGTGAAAATAATGCGGGTTTATTCGATCGCACTTGGGCAGAAGTAGCAACCGCAATTTACGATCGACTGGCTGAAGCCGCGGAACAGAAAAAACCCGGTAGCAGCGAGTCTGTGAGGATTTCTTCAATGATGTTGCGGGCTGGGGCGATCGCAAAATACGGAATTATTCCCAACGATTCAGTTCTGGATGTGAACTTAATCCTACAATGGTTTTGGGAAAACATCAAAGAATCGCGGGAAGATGTGGAACAAAAGGCTGCTAATTGGAAAACGCTTCCTATTGAAGAAATTCGAGAGTTAAGAC
>JAJAYT010000499.1 GCA_026786085.1 Microcoleus sp. CAN_BIN18
CCACTGCACTAGCCGTATCAACAATCGCACTTCCAGCACTCGCCGTATTAACAAAAATCGCACTTCCAGCACTGGCTGCCGCATTCCCTACCGCACTAGCCGTATCAACGATCGCACTTCCAGCACTCGCCGCCGCACTCCCTACCGCACTCGCGCTTGCAGAGACGGCTCCGAAAACGGAACCGAACCAATTGGATGTATCCTCTGGTTTAGCCTGCACATCCGATTTTGGTCGATCGTTCGTTTCTGCTACTTCGGTTGCTGACGGAACTTCTTCTGAATGGGTGCTGTCTTTTTTAATTTCGTTGTTATCTGGCATGGGTTTATACCATTTATAAAAAAGGTTGGTACCAGAAAAATATTAGGTTTGTTTCCTGGGTTCTTGAAAATAACAGGTGCGTCGCTATTAGATTGTAGCTCTTTTTTGAGGATTGTCGATGGCGACGCACCCTACGAATTTTGCTAGTCATGGATGCGGACTAAAGTCCTCACTACAAACCTAGGGATTTTACATCATAATCAAAGACATCAATTCATCGGTCATTTCAAAATTAGCCGTCACACTTTGCACGTCGTCCAAATCTTCCAGCGCATCCATTAATTTAAGGAGCGATCGAGCTTTTTCAGGAGTGTCAATTTCAACTGTATTGCTCGGAATCCAGCGAGTTTCCGACTGTAAAACTGCAAAACAAGTTTGTTTCAAAACATCAGCCAGTTGTTCCAAATTAGGCACACTTGTAAATACCTCTGCACCTTCAGTATCCTCATCAATTAATATCAAATCGTAAGATTCCGCAGTCGCCTCTAGGGATGCTTCAAACAATTTTTCCTCATCTATCGGGCCGCGTACCGTGCAAACTCCTTTGTGGTCAAACATCCAGCCCACACAACCATTTTCGCCCAGATTGCCACCATTTTTATTAAAAGCTTCTCGCAAGTCAGCCGCCGTGCGGTTGCGGTTGTCTGTCAGCGCTTCAATCATAATCGCAACTCCGCCAACGCCGTAACCTTCGTAGCGAATAGCTTCTAATTCCGAACTCCCCCCGGCTAAACCGGCACCTTTGGCGATCGCCCTTTCTATGTTTTCACTAGGAATATCAGCCGCCTTAGCTTTTTCAATAGCCGTCCGCAGTTGAAAATTGCCAGCAGGATCGGGCACTCCGCTGCGGGCCGCGACAATTATTTCGCGAGATATTCTAGCAAAAACCTTGCCTTTAACGGCATCAACTCTCGCTTTTTGGCGTTTAATATTCGCCCATTTACTGTGTCCAGCCATACCGATTTAAGATTTTGAATTTAAAATGTGCGATCGAGATCAAATAAATCTAGGGTGCGCAGTGCGAACCTTACACACATAGCATAAAATGCGATTTTTTGCACGAATCTCAACTTTAATTAAAGCGGACAACGGTTTCAGAGTCCGTGAGGTGAGAAGTATCGCCATTAAGTGCGATCGACCATTCTCCCTCACCCCGCACCACTTTCACCAAACAGCACAGAGAAGCATTAATTTCCGTTTCAGCACCGCCCGCCAGCCCGATCGCACTTCCCAAAACCGAAGCACCGTGACCTACTAATAACATATCTTCAGGAAACTCAGCAGCCAGGCGTTTAGCAGTTTCCCCCGCCCTTTCGAGACAAGCTTCAGCGGTTTCGGGATAATTAGCAACACCCCCTTTGTAAGCAGCATCAATCCTCGGAAAACGCCTGCACAAATCCTCAACAGATTCAGTTTCCGGCATTTCCGTCATCCATTCAGGATTCAGCCATTCGCAAAGTCCCCACTCTAGTTTAATTGACAAATCGAGAGCTTCAGCCGCGTGATTTGCCGTTTGAACAGTTCGCAGAAAAGGGGAAGCGAAGATGTGAGAAATTCCTTCACCTTTGAGGCGATTGGCGAGTTGTTTGGCTTGAACGTGACCGTCTTCGGAAAGATGGGGATCGTAGCGGTGTTCTGCGGTGAGAAACCAGTCGGGGTTAACGAAGTCGATGCGGTTTCCGTGTCGTGCGATCCAGACTGTTTGCGGCATGAGTTGGTTTTAGTTTTGCTTCTAGATGTAATATTATATCAAAGATGCTGATTTGTGCTCTTTATGAAATTCGAGTGGGATGAAAACAAGGCTGCGGTAAATTTGTCCAAGCATGGGATCTCATTTGAGGAAGCCAGAACGGTTTTTGACGATCGCCTTTACGTCGATTTATACGATCCAGATCACTCTGATGAAGAAGATCGCTATATTATTGTTGGAGAGTCCCAGCAAGGTAATTTATTGATAGTATCGTATACAGAAAGAGCAGATTTTATTCGTTTGATTAGCGCCAGAAAAGTAACACGAATGGAGCGAGAAGTTTATGAAGAAGGATGAAACAGGGATGGACGATGAGCTGCGGTCGGAATATGATTTGAGGAAGTTGCGTGTCAGAAGGGTAGGCCCTGGACGAAAGACCTTTGGTGGTGTAAATATTCGTTTAGAACCGGATGTTGCAGAGATGTTTCCCGATTCTGAAGCGGTGAATGAAGCTCTGCGGTTTTTGATTAGAATTACTAAAGAAAACGTGGTGTCTGAGAAATAATATCATTGGAATAATATCATTTTCTGTTGCATAATGATACAGAGGACACGGCAGTGCCGTGTCCTAATTTCGGTAATATTAATAATTCTGATGCTAGCGAATTTGATATAAGCTCGCGGCTCAATCCGTGGAGTCGGTTTAAAGTCTTTAACCAATTTTACCACAACTGTGCATTATGATTTCACAACTATTTGACACTGCGCTAAAATTAAATCAGTCACTCTCTATTTCTCTATTATCCAATGGCTCAATCTATAAAGCAACTCCACGCCCAAATTCAAGCCATGCCCAGCGATTCGGTTAAGGCGATCGTCCTTTCATGGCTGAATCAGTCCAACGGTAATCTCAGCGACTTTGAACGCCTAATCACAGAAATTGCGGAGGGAAGCGAGGGATATCAGTGGGGAGAAATTGACACAGCAAATGAGTTTCAACCCCTCAGCGAAGAACAAACGATCGCCCGGAGTCTCTCCGTCTTCGAAGATTACCAGACAAACAAGACAGGCATTTCGGGCGATCGGGTTAAGCAATGGGCAGATAGTTTAGGGAGCGATCGCGAATTGCCATGCCCTCAGTAATTTGGACTCCCCCAGCCCTAGCAGCACTCGATCGACATCGCCAATTCCTCGCTGAAACTGACCCCAATCTTGCAGTTAAAGCGATTCAAAAGATTGTACAAGTAGCAGAAAGTTTGCAGACATATCCACAAAGAGGCGCGATCGTTGAACAAACCCCTGGTCTTCGCAAGCTAATTGTGACCTTTGGGAAAGTTGGTTTTGTTCTACATTACGCTATCCTAAACGATGAAGTCCTAATTTTGCAAATTTACCACGGACGACAACAGCGTCCAACCTAAGTTGCGTAAACGAAAGTTTATAGACGCGATTTAGCAGTCACTTGGTAACTCGCAACATCTTATTTCCACCTTTCTGAAACTCATAAGGAGCCTCTTGAACTTCCACACGAAAATTTCTATTTTTCAATTCAGCAATAATCGGATTTAAATGCTCAGATTCCTCCCCGCTAAAACTCTGCAACAGCGGAAACACCCGAACTTCCTTCGCAACCCGACACATTTCTGTAATTGCTGCAAGATGAAACTCTTCCGAAAGGTGAGAATCAGTAAATAAGAAATGACTGCACAAAGCTAAATCAAATTGACCATCCTCGAAAGGTAAAATCGGCAGTTCAGCAGTCATGTAGCGGCCTTGCTCCAAGCCAGATGGAAAATCTGCTAAAAATTCCTGCATCGCCGCCATCCGCACTTCGGCTAGCTGGTGCGGCGATTCAAAATTGTTCCACAGGTAGCTACCTAAATTTGCCTGGAAAGCCTCAATGAAAGTCTGAGAGTTTGGGAGGCGATCGCCAATTTCCACCGCCGTAAACTGATAAACTGGATCGCAAGAAATTATCTTTCTACCTTGGCGAGTCATTTCGGCATTGAAACTCGCCAGCCCGCCCGCACAATCTAGAATTGCTAGCTTGAGGTCACTTGATGTCAAGCTAAACATTCCTATGTATTCGTCCAAACAGCGACCCCAAGGAATCACCTTATCCAGCTTAAGTCCCACGTATTTTTGACCCGCAAATAAGAGTAGATAATTATTATATCAAGAAATTGGCGCTGGCTTTACATTTTCTTTATAAACAGACGACCAGATTACCAAGTACGATCGCACAATGTTTATAATTCCACCTCTGGATTTTGCAGCGAAGCGAGGCTAGACTTAACAACAGAGAAAATAAATTAAAATCCATAAACCAAATCACTCTCAATCATTGGCACGTTGGAACCCTGGAACAAACATGAAACATACCGTTAAAACCGCCACAAGTCTGAGTTTGTCAGCACTGCTGCTACTGAGCAATTCTTTGCCCAGTATAGCTCAGTTGCCTGCGATCAGAACTCCTGCAAGCCCTCGCAACCCAACTCGGCCGAGAGTACCGCCACCGCCACCTGCTGGTTCGACTTTGCCGCCGATCGGCAATTTGGGTTCGCTGACACAAGAAGCGGCTTATACTTTAGGCCCGGGCGATCGCATTGCGTTAGATATTTTCGGCGTTCCTGAATTCAGCAAAGAATATCAAGTATTAGTTGATGGGACGCTCAATTTGCCAATCATTCGCAGCGTCTCAATTCAAGGGTTGACACTCCAACAAGCCGCCACCGTCATTACCAATCGATACGAACCTTTCATCAATGTTCCTGTTGTCACCGTGACTCTGATGGTTGCTAGACCCCTAAATATAGGTGTTGCGGGTGAAGTTACTCGCCCTGGTTCCTACAAAATTAATCCTGTCAGAGAAGGAACCGGAGGAGGAGTAAAATTCCCAACTTTGATGGAAATGCTACAACTTGCAAAAGGTGTAACATCCGCAGGAGATATGCGAACTATCCAAATTCGCCGTCCCCGCAGAGGCGGCCCGGAGCAAGTTACTACTGTTAATTTGCAGGATTTTTTAGACACGGGAAATTTGCGTCAAGATGTCACGATTCGAGATGGAGATACAATTTTTGTACCAACAGCAAGTTCTCTGAATACTCAAGAAGTTCGTCAAAGAGCCAGTGCTAATTTTTCCGCTGATATTACTAAACCAATTGGTGTGGTAATTGTTGGGGAAGTGAATCGGCCAGGGCCTTATACTGTATCTGCTTCTGATTTGCGATCGACTAACCAACAAACAGAGCTAGGTTTTGTCGGGATCGATCAACAGCAAGGAGGGGGAGCGGTTGTGGGGCTACCAACCATAACTAGAGCACTCAAAATTGCTGGCGGTATTACCACAGAAGCTGACATTCGCCGCGTCCAAATCCGCCGCAAAATTCGAGGGGGTACTGAACAAACTATCCTGGTAAATCTCTGGGATTTGCTACAAAAAGGTGATGCTACCCAAGATGTTTTGTTGCAAGAAGGAGATAGCGTGATTATCCCCACAGCAGCTACTGTAGACTTAACTGAAGTTTCTCAAGTCGCAACTAGCAGTTTTGCTCCAAACGCGATTAGCATCAATATTGTAGGAGAAGTAATTAGACCAGGAGCTTTGCAGGTGCGGCCTAATACTTCGCTACATCAAGCTTTGCTAACCGCAGGCAGTTTTAACCAATTACGAGCGAAAAAAGACAAAGTAGAACTGCTACGTTTGAATCCCAATGGTACTGTTTCTCGCCGGACTATCGAGGTGGATTTTGCTCAAGGGTTGAATCCTGACAATAACCCAACTCTCCGCAACAGTGATGTAATTCTCGTAGCGCGATCGGGCTTTACTAGGGTAGGAGACAATATCAACAGTTTCTTGCAGCCAGTGATAGGAGTTGCAAATGGGATCAACGCTGTTAGCGGAGTTTTTACTGGGTTTCAAGCAACTATTAATGCTTTTCAGAACTTATTTTTGGGAGGAGACTTCGATCGCAAAAATCAACTCAGACAGCTTCGCGAACAACGTGAAGACAGACAAGAGCAACGTCAAGACAGACTGCTAGACAGAGAGTTACAGCGTGAAGAAAGACAGCGGCAAGCTGAAGACAGACTGCTGCAACTTGAAGACAGACGCTTGCAACTCGAAGACAGACAGCGGCAGATAGATGTTGAAAATCAGCAACTTCAAATTCAGCAGCAGCAACTTCAGCTTCAACAGCAGCAGCCGCAAATGCAGCCACAGCAAATTCAGCCAACTACTCCTTGATAAGACTCGGGCTTTGAAAGTTAGCCACCCTCTTTATGACTCGGCGGTTGAAACCGCTGCATAGAGTCAAACGAAGTCCACGCGGACTAAGAAATAAAGGGGGTATTAAACCCGGATTTGCTATGACATGGCACATCCAAAATATACCGCCAACATCCTAAAAGTTATTAAGCTGTAAGCAACTAAACTATATGTCAATTGAAGTAGTTCCAATTACCTCAGAGCAATTAAATCAGATACTTCAAAAGGAAGAAAGTCATTTTCTCGACTTCAAGGCGATAGAGGTAAAACCAGGAAAATTATCTAAATTTATTTCGGGATTTGCCAATGCGGATGGTGGAGAGCTTTACATCGGAATTGATGAAAATATTTTAGGCAATACAAAAACAAGATATTGGAGAGGTTTTGCCGATCAAGAATCCGCAAATGGGCATTTACAAATTTTTGAGCAACTTTTCCCACTTGGTGATGGTTATTCATATACATTTCTTAGCTCTGAATGCCATCCGGGTCTAGTTTTGCAAGTGACTATTCTTAAATCACGAGGAGTAGTGGAAGCTTCGGACGGTATTCCATATTTAAGACGTTCCGCACAAACTTTGCCTATTACAACTCAAGCAGCTTTAGAAAGATTAAGACTCGACAAAGGTATAGAATCATTTGAAAGAAAAACTATTGATGTAGAGCTTGAAGTAATCACAGATTCCGAAGTCATGAGCGAGTTTATTAACGCTGTAGTTCCAACTACAGAAGCTGAGTTATGGCTGAAAAAGCAACAATTAATTCAAAGAAAAAAACCAATAGTTGCCGGAATTTTATTATTTGCAGATGAACCTCAAGCTGTTTTTTCCAAGCATTGTGGCGTTAAAATTTATAGATATAAAACAAAAGAGTCAGAAGGAACAAGAGACACTCTTGATTTTTCCCCAATAACCATCGAAGGTTGTTTGTATAAGCAAATTCAGCAAACTGTAACTACAACAATAGAAATTATTGAAAAAATACCTAAAATTGGGAATCAAGGATTAGAAAATATCCAATATCCCGAAGAAACTATTCATGAAATTGTCACAAATGCTTTACTGCATAGAGATTACAGTATAGCTTGTGATACTCACATCCGTATTTTCGACAATAGAATTGAGATTGAAAATCCAGGAAAATTGCCAGGTCACGTTACAGTAAAAAATATTCTGAAAGAACAATATGCAAGGAATGGAGCTATTGTTCGTATAACCAACAAATTTCCCAATCCACCTAATAAAGATGTAGGAGAAGGTCTCAATACTGCTTTTCAGGCAATGGCTAAGTTAAGACTACAACCCCCTGACATAAAAGAGACTGAGACTTCTGTAATTGTATACATTAAACACGAACCTCTGGCTTCCATAGAAGTACAAATAATGTCGTATTTAGAGAAGCACAAAGAAATAACTAATAAAATTGCTAGAAAAGAAACTGGAATTCGTTCAGAAGCAACTATCAAGCAAGCCTTTTACAGATTAAGAGATAGCCGACTTATTGAAGCTGTTCCTAGAAGAGCAAAAAGCAATGCAGCTTGGCGTAGAGTTGGAACTATTGATGAAGATTCAGAAAATGCGATCTCAAGTTATGAAATGTATTCGGAGTATGAGCGATTAGTCATGGATTACCTTGAAGAACACGAAGAAATTACTAATCGCATTGGTCGAGAACTCGTTGGAATTGATTCAGGTGAAGTTATGAAAAATATTTTTAATCGATTGCGAAAAAAGAGGCTGATAGAAATTGTGCCAGGTAAATCCCGTATTACGGCTGCATGGCGAAAAGTTAAATCTCGCCCAACTTAGGGTTTTGAGTTCAACTTGAGTGAGATTTTGACCATAGAGATGGAGAGTTGGGTTTTGGGAAGTGCGATGGCGACGGTGAGGTGAAGGGGAAGGGCTAAAACCTTAGCAAGGATGGACTTGAACCATGAAACTCTTGCAAAAATCTATCGGATGGTTTCCCCTGAAAATTCAAAACTAAACCTGCTGTGGGAGTTTCCCTCCACAGTATTCAAAATTCCAAGTTGATAATTAATCAGGACTTAGGCATTATGATGGTGTAGCCAGACTTTGAGAATGCTTCACTGAGTTGGCTGGGCGGCAGCAATACGTTACTTTTGCGTAAGTCCTGTAATCCTAACAATTCGAGCCTTGAAAGCTATAAGTTGCTACATCAAAGGTAAATGTTCGATTGAGATTGATCCCCTGTGTCCATGTCCCAAACTACATCAATCATGAGAAATTTTTTGTATTATCGATAATTAATCAACCTTTCGCCCCCAACAATTCAGGTTGCAAAACCTGATTTAATTTGCCACTGCGAAACCCCTCCAAATCCAAAGTTGCGTACACAAAACCAAACTCCTGAAACACCGCAACCAATCCAGGCAAATCAGCATTTAACACAAACTGCTGAATCTCCTGGGCTGGTAACTCAATGCGCGCCGTATCTCCATCCGATCGCACTCGCAGATTTTTCAGCCCCAACTGCCGCAAATATCGTTCAGCGCGCCCCACTCTTTGCAACTTCGCCACCGTGATTTCTTCACCATAGGGAAAGCGCGAACTCAAACAAGGCTGTGCCGGTTTGTCCCACCAAGGCAAACCCAATTCTTTTGCTAATTGTCGCACTTCAAATTTAGTAATTCCTATTTCTGCTAAAGGCGATCGCGCGCCCCGTTCTTTAGCAGCCTGAATTCCCGGACGGTAATCCTTTAAATCATCAGCATTCACCCCGTCCACCACATAAGGATAACCCTTTGCTAGTGCTAGCGGTTTCAAAGTATCGTGCAGTTCGCTTTTGCAGAAATAGCAGCGATTAACCGGGTTAGAAGTGTAATTAGGATTTGCCATTTCCTGAGTTTCTACTTCCTGGTGGGCAATGCCAATTTCTGCGGCTTGAATCCGCGCATCTTCTAAATCTTCTGGCAGTAGAGACGGGGAAACAGCAGTAACTGCCAAAGCGCGATCGCCCAACACGTCAAAAGCAATTTTTGCCACCAATGTGCTGTCAATGCCACCAGAGTAGGCAATCAGCGCCCGTTCCATCTGCGCGAACAGATTTGTTAATTTTTCGAGTTTTTCGACTAACATAATTTCAACTTTTTGTAACAAACATAAATAGAGGAGTAAGAAAGGAGACTAAAGAAAGAAAGAAAGAAGAATGAAGAAAGGAGAAAGAAGGAAGGAAGGATGAAGAAAGCAAATCGCGATCGGCTTCCCTTCTTCCTGAAATCCGTTACATCCGTTGCTAATACATCCGTTACATCCGTTACAAAATCCGTTGCTAATCTTCCTTCTCATGCTATTCTTGATCGATGCCGAGGGCGGACAATCTTGCCAAAAGTTCTTGATTGCGTTGTCTTTCCTGTTCCAGCAGAGTCTGGGCTGACTCTTTATCTTGCTGTTCGCGATCGGCTCGTTGGCTTTCGGCTTCGGCTCGTTGGCTTTGGGCTTCGGCCCGCTGGCTTTCGGCTTCGGCTCGCTGGCGTTCAGCTTCGGCCCGTTCTTCTGGCCACAAAAGCAACTCTCCAGCCACATTCCACCAGCGCAGCCAATTTCCTGTTCTACCTTCGCGAGTTCCCACCCAAACTCCCAAAAACAGATCCAATCCAGGTATCAAATAACGCCCGTTTTCATCGGGATTTTGATTGTCATAACACTCGGATTCCAGCGCATAGACTTCTATTCTACCCGTATGCGGTCGAAAAATGACATAGCGAGGGACTCTGATTACTTTTTCGTAAAAAAACCACTTACCGATTTTTTCTGTGTGTTCGACAGAGTATTCATCACAGTAAGTAGCTGACAGAAATTCCATCACTACAAAAGGCACTGTTCCTTCGGTATGAGGAGTATAGCTGCGGCGCGGTTCATTGTGATGCCAAGGTTGTACGGGGCGCGCGTACATCCAGTCTGGGGCTTTGCAAATAGTGCGATCGTCCACAGCAGCACACAAAGCAAAATTAGAAACTATCAGTGCGTCTTGCGTTAGTTCCGGGGAATCCACTAAAGACTGGCGCAAACCGTGATTTAGCAAGGGATGGTCTGTATCGTCTACAGGGTCATCTGGTAGAATAAAGTCATCGGGAAGCAGGGGCCAGGTAATCTTTAGCTGTGATATCGGTTTTTGAATTACAGCAGTCATAAGTCACCTCATTTTACCAATAAAAGTTTGAGTTTTAGTCGAGATTGCCGATCGACAACCTTCTCTATATCTTAGCGTGCTAATTCAACAATAAAATTGGTTCGATCGTTCGGACTTTTGTCCTCCAAATAAGCGGGCTAAAGTCCGGACGCTCGCACTATTTTAAATTACCGGCGGGGAAATATGGGGGTCGGCATTGA
>JAJAYT010000500.1 GCA_026786085.1 Microcoleus sp. CAN_BIN18
ATGTAAAACGGAATATTACTTAATTCATCGGCGATAAAAACTGCACTTCCTTGGATGTCCGGTGTGGCAATCTTTTCACCCTCAAGCAATTTGCGAGCTAAATTTGTTGCATCTTTAACGGATAGTGGCGGCACATCTTGGACGTACATATCATTAGTCGGATCGTTTGTATAGCCCGCTTTTCTGAGAACACCAAGCACGTGATGCAAGCCGATCGAACCTGTATAAACCATTCTGACAGCCGGGTACATCTGGCGGATCGATCGCAAAGTATCGAGCAATTCCATCGCCGCTGCATCGCCGATATTGTCCAACATATACGGCACTTCATCCCAAAACAGGATGACTGTACGGCTTTGATTTTCGACCAAATCTGCGATGGTTTGAGTCAGCAAAGCTTTCCAGTGAGGCGCGGCAATCTCCGGCAACTTGAAACCGCTAAATTCTGCACCTCCCAGTTGAGTGAGGAATCCGCGAGTTTTCTTGGCGGTGCTGTTAAAACGGCTTAAATATTCTTCGACATCCTTAAAAACTGTCTCGACAAACTCTAAGGGCGATCGCACATTTTCCAAATCGCGATAAATCGGCAACTTATCTGGGGTAGCTTCCGATCGCATTTTCTTAATTACCGACGTTTTCCCCATCCGGCGCTCAGCACTCAATATGACACTTTGCTGCTCTAAAATCCCCCACAAATCAAAAATCAGCTTATCTCTGCCCATGACTTCTGCTGGGGCAATTTCTCCACCTGGATTTGCTTTCATTTTGTATCCTTAATTATGTTTGTAAAATATACGTTGTTTTTATTGTACGTCAACTTTAACGTATATTGCAACTCAACCGAAAAAATCAATCAAACTCTTGTGGGATTGGCCGGAGAGCCCGTCCCAACTCTTGTGGGATTGGCCGGAGAGCCCGTCCGAAAATCTTTGCTTGGAATCGAGGCAGAGTCTCTGGATATACCTCCCCAGGCAGAGCCAGGAAACTAAAAAAAAGGATATAAAAATCTGCAAAATCTTCTTGACGTTTTGTTACAATACGCAAAACTTGATATTTTAAACTATACGGAATGACCTTCTTCAACCCCTCTGAACCCCCGATCCGCTGCAAACAAGAACATCTCGACGTACAAGACCGATCGGGCCTCTTGCGCCTCCGCTGGCAAATCGGAAATATTACTCTTTTATCAGGATTTTATACCCGCATTGACCAAACTTTTCTGCTTTGGGCTTTGGTGACGGCGGGGATTTTTTTCACGGCTCAGTTTGTCCCCCTCAGTTGGAGCTTTCAGGCGATTCTGTGGTCAACTGTGACTCTAATTGGCACTGCGGGAATGGCGGTTTTGACTTTGTTTTGGGTAAAAGTTGAGCGGGTTAGCTGGATTCTTTACTCTTGGGCGATTTTGATGATTTCTGGTTTGATTTTGACGGATTGCAGCATTTTTGCGGGTTGGGGATTTTGGTTGCTGCATCTGTGCGATTTGTGGTTGGGGTTGAGCGCGATCGGCTATTTTTGTACTGGGCTTGGTTTGCGATCGCGCACTTTTATCGCGATCGGACTAACTCATTTATTTAGCATACCTCTTTTAACATTAGTTGCCCCTTGGCAATATCTAACCACAGGCATAATTATGGCCGGCTGTTTGCTGTTATTGTCAGAATTACAGTGGGATATGCGATCGCCGATCGAGAATAGCTTGCTGAATGAAGAACAGAAGGAATTCAACCGAATTCAACAGCAACTACGGCAAATAACTGCAACTGCAAATATACCTAGCGATTAAAAATCGCTGCCATACAAAGTTCACGTTCGTGGAGTAAACTGAATAGAATGTAAAAAAATGTGTACGATCCCTGACAATCTTTCTTTCATAGTACACAATAGAAATGTGCAGCATTAATCACAAACGAAATTGAACCAGAACAGGGGTTTTGCTGTTTAACCTGTGCATTGCCAACCTAAGGAGAACGGTGTCCCGAAGGCGACTGGATTACAATGCTGTACTAATCACCATAAAAGTTGATTGCGATCGACATTAGCTGTGGAAACAAAAAAAGTGGTGCAGGGTTTTTACCGTTTCCCCTGCTTTGCAGTCTCCGAGGAGAGGCGAAACCCTCTACTAGAACCGTCTGAGGAGATTGGCACAGAATTCGATAGTCTGTAGACTGGATTTTTGAGCTAACTGTTTAAAAAAAGAAAAAAATGCTCGTTTATGAGCTTTGCAGGACTTACGGTTAAGTGAGTCCTGTTTGATTATGAGAAATTACGGAGTGCGATCGTCAGCTTATCAGTCTTTCTGGAACAGGACGGAAAGCCTGTTCTTGAAAATGGTAATTGTGCAAAATGGGAGTTACTGTGAGTTTTATTTTAGTCTGGCGTGCGCGATCGTAATATCTCGCGCACTTCCATCAAAATATGTCCCAACATATTTTTGCCACCGCCATCTTTGCCGCAACCCCAATAGTAATCTCCCGGCGCATTTTCGACGATTTCTTCATCAGCCGTTGCGAGTAAAATTTCGCGAATATCGGCATGAGTTTCAAATTTGCGGAGTACAGCTTTTCGCATCATATCATCTTTGACTTGTTCCCAATCTTGCCGGAGGGGAAGTTGACGAGAGCGCCCCATTTTCGCTGCATCTTTTGGCGTTTTTGCTTGGCGAATTCGATCGACTTGAGGCGTACACGGAAATTTTTGTGCTTGAAAGTAATGCTCGCTAGTCGGCCAGTATTCTCCATCCAACTCGAAGCCGTGAGCAGAGAAATTAGAAAAACTGCCGTATTCGCCACGAGTGCTGTAGAAATAAATTGGCATAACCAAAAATTACTTTTGATAGGTTTGATAATTTTGAGATAAACTTGATAAAAGCTAATCTAATTATACAATATAATGTGTGCTTTAGAGCAAGGTGTTATTAAGGGCGATCGCCAATTGATATGCTACAATTAGTTACAACTAGCAAATAGCTACAGAAAACTATGACACAATCACTTCAAGCTAAAACACTCACATTGGGCGATGTTCAAACTAAATTTAATCTACAGTTGTCTGAAGACGAGCAATTCTTCCGAGAATGGATTGATGATTTGCCAGAAATCGGGGACGCAGAAAAGCGATCGCTCGACAAAGTAAAAGCAGGCTATATCAACAGTACCTCATTCCCTTTCCTAGAAGATACTGTAAAAATGGTGGTACTAGCTCCTTTGCTATTTGTAGCAGATTTTTTCCTGACTCCCTTTCACATAGAATGTGAAAAATCTGTTGAACTGATTGTCGAAGATGAAGATATAATTGTTAGGGGCAGCATAGATGTCCTATTATTGCTGCAATCTTTTTGGGTTGTGGCGATCGAAGCCAAGCGATCGCAATATTCCGTTGAAGCTGGACTTCCTCAATTACTATTTTATATGCTGAATGACCCAAATTCAGAACAACCAACGTTTGGGCTTCTGACCAATGGCAGCAGTTTCCGATTCATCAAAGTGACTAAACAAGGTACACCGCAGTATGCTTTGTCTAAGCTGTTTGATATTCGGAACCCCGGAAACGAACTTTACGAAGTTTTTCGCATTTTCAAACGAATCGCTGCTGTAGTTTCCACCTATCAATAATGACTGAAATTTATTGTTCCTTGCCTCCAGAATGCGCCATCCGCCCAGCCTCATCTCACGACATCAAATCAATTAGAATGTTAGTTTGGAGCGCCAAACTCGACCCAACTCAGTTGCGCTGGGAGCAATTTTGGGTGATTGAATGCGGTGGAAAATTGGCAGCTTGCGGACAGTTGCGGAACTTTGCGGGCGCGCAAGAATTGGGCAGTTTGGTGGTGATGAAGGATTGGCGCGATCGAGGTTTGGGAAGCTACCTCACAAAATATTTAATTGAACAAGCTACGCAACCGCTATATCTAGAATGTTTGGGGAAAGGACTCGCATCATTTTATACTCGCTTTGGCTTCACAGAAGTTTCCGTACAAGAATTGCCGCAGTCGCTTAAATTTAAGTTCGGTTTGTCTCAATTAGGTAAAACTTTATTCAGAATTCCTGTAACAATTATGCAGTATCAAGCAAGTTTTCTATAATTATGAGTTTTATGAATTTAAGATTCTGAATTTATGAATTGATTTTAAGTTCGATTTGTTCAATAATTGCGATTAGAGGGTGCGATCGAGCTACATTCATCGAAAAGTCCTAGCGCGTCGCGATATCTGCGTCAGTCTCATCAGATGATAGCAGTCACAGACTGGATATCTACGGATTTTCCTGATGGGGCGATCGACATTGCGTAAGTTCAGAATTCACAGACAGCGGTAGTCCACTTTGCTGAATTGGCACAGCTAATAGCCAGAGTTTTTGGCTGAAACCCTTGATAAATGGTTGCTTATCGGCGGACAAGTGTCCTGTGCCAATACCAGATATGTAAACTGGAATGTCGATCGGGCCAAAGACATTCGATTCCTGGCAAATTAGTAAGTGTCAAGCAAACGACTCACCACCGAGTCAAAAAATCAAACCCAAAAATCAAACCCAAAAATGAAACATCTTCACAGCAGCAGTAATGCGGAATCAACCAAACGCTAATGTAGCTACCAACATCCAGCCTTAAGGTAAATCCCGCGAACGACTCAACCACTAAATGGTGAATTCAATACCTCGAAATTACTGGATTTAGACTCGCCGCAACCGCTTCTCAAATCCCCTCAACATTTCAAAAATTCTTGGTCTTTTATCCCGATATAACGATGAAGGACAAGAAGAATGAAATATCAGGGCAATCAATCAATCTCAAAGAAAGGAAATGCAGCCTTTCAAATAGCACAAACAGACAATTACACATCCATATATTTTAACACAACAGGAGTAAATATCATGTTCAACGTAGTAAAAGCTTTCGGTTCTATTTTTTCCACTCAAGCATACTGCACATCAAAGAATATGTTAATCGACAACTATATCAACACCAAT
>JAJAYT010000501.1 GCA_026786085.1 Microcoleus sp. CAN_BIN18
GATTCGATGCGTGAGGGTCAGGTTGTGTCTCGGCGTTTGCCTAAGTATTTATACTCAGAATGCCCGAGCAAACGCCACCAATTGCTGCCACAGAACCCACCTCCACCCCCATGTGACAGTTAGGGTGCGGAATGTGGGTTTTAATGGCAATTCAAAAAATTGTGCGACAATTGTCAATCTGATGGCAATTGTTAAAAGTCTCAGTTTCCCGCGCCGGACACGGCAGTGCCGTTTCCCTACAGATGCTCTCTACTTGTTACCAATTCCCCGCGCCGGACACGGCAGTGCCGTTTCCCTACAGATGCTCTCTACTTGTTACCAGCCTAGAGCATGGAAAGGAAACCCGTTAACTAATGACTATTGACTAATGACTATTGACTAATTAAAAGCGGTGGGAAAAGCTTCCCAAACTCGATCGACAAAATCCCTAAGTTCCCGAGATGCGATCGTGCTATCCTGGCGATCGGAGTCCAGAGACTGCAATTGACTCAACAGCGAAATTACCTCTGTATCCAGCGCCGCCCGAAACAAACTCAGCGGCCACAGCAAATCAGCACCATTCCGCAAATCGGATAAAGTGTATTCTTGTGGCCACTGCTGGGATACATCCTTCCCTGACACTATTTCAACTAACATTAAAGGGCGCACCCAACAAATTTGACGTGCCTCAACCACTTGAATTACTTCTGAATGCAGGCACGCATTTCCACATTCTAAACTAACAATTTGACCAGACTTAAAGTTCAAAGCACAATCCATTAATGCTGACATTCGATCGCCAAAAATTACCACTGCATTTAACAGTCGTAACAAATATTAGATCATTTGACAATTAACAACTATAGCAGTTTTCTTTTGAGGTGAAGTACGCTCCACGCCAATTGACAATTACCTTTTCTGAAAACCAACCACCAATTCCCCATGCCCTATGCCCTATGCCCATGCCCAAGAACACCTAATTTACCTGAGAAAGTCTATAACAACAACTAACAACTTTCATCAAGATTTTTAAGATCCTTTTCAAGTTCGGCCGTCAACAATCGCGCCTCTTTTTTTCCCCCGCCACCATTGGTATAATCGGCCACGGAAATCGGAGCGCCAATCGCAATTTTTACATGAGAACCCCATCGAGGAATGCGCGGGCGGTAGCGGATACTCATAGGTACAATTTTTACCCCCAAACCCGGTTTGCTCAACTCTGCTTGCATCGCTAAACGAGCCAATCCAGACTTAATCGGGTGAACTTCGCCATCCTGAAAAATGCCACCTTCGGGAAAAATCACTAACATCTCCTTGTCGAGAAGCAATTCAACACCGTAACGCAGACTGCTAATTGCTGGATGTCTGATATCGACAGCAAACCCTCCTAAATGTCTGATGAACCAACCTTGCAGTCCTTTCACCTCATCAGCAGTTACCATAAACCGCAAATCCCGTCCAGTTACCATCTGTCCGGTTGAATTGGGCATCATCAAGGCATCCCACCGGGAACGATGCGTAGGGGCTAAGATCACAGGCCCGTCTTTCGGCAAGTGCTCCTGTCCGGTTATCTCAATCTTGCGAAAATAAAACGGCAGGACAACATAGTGACCTAGCGGATAGAGCAAGGAGGTTAACCAAGGAGAAACGCGAGAGGTATTAGATGCTACCTTGGCAGGCATTGGCTTCACTCTTTGATGTATTTTGGACTCAACGGCGATCGAGGCGTCGTGGCGCATAGCAATTAAGCTGCCTTATCGAGATACAAAGTCTAAAATATGTTGTTTGACACATCTTTAGTTTTTGCCTCGGGACACTTTTACTATTGGCATTATGCCGAGTTTGGACGATCGCACCCGCTGCAAGATCATCTGCAATAGGCAAAACCTGAACCAACCGGACAGATAAGTAGTTGCGTAGAATTAATTACACAATATTTCGACTGAAACCCTTGCCTAGCAAGGAGTCTTTATGTAATTAATTTTGTGTGGTTACTTACCAGTAGCCGTCAACCGCTAGGAAAACTCGATCGGGCAATTACCTATTATTTCAGCTAATAGCCAAGTTCGACTAAACATCGCCAAGAACAGTCAAAACTTTTACTCCTTAATTTGGACGGCGCGCTGCAAACCAAGAAAGCAACTGCTCGCGGCAAACAGACTCCATAATACCGCCGAGTACCTCCAAGCGGTGACACGAATGAGCGCTATCTGGAATATTAGCCACAGTCCGAATCGTACCCGTTTTCGGGTCATCTGCTCCGTATACCAGCAGACCAATCCGAGCTTGGACGATCGCACCAGCGCACATCGGGCAAGGCTCCAGCGTTACATAGAGCGTGCAAGAGTTGAGATGCCAGTCTTGCAAAACTTGGCCAGCAGCCCGCAAAACCAAGACTTCAGCATGAGCAGTCGGATCGCAGTCTCGCTCTCGCCGATTTTGCGATTCAGCAATCAACTTACCAGTACCGTCAACGATGACAGCACCCACGGGCACTTCACCCGCATCGCCGGCTGCTTGTGCTAGTTCCACAGCCCTAGCCATCCAGCGCTTGTGAATAGCATAATTAGAATCACTAATCGACAACGGCTCTGTTTGCAAATTCACGGTATACCTACTTAACAGTTGACAGTTGACAGTTGACAGTTGAGTGCGAAGTTTTTAGGCAGGGGATTTAAGCCCCAGCCTAAAAACAATCCACCTAAAGGTGGGGGCTTAAATCCCCTGTGATGCAGGTAACTAAAAACACATAACATTGTCTTACTTATCCACTTGCTGTGGATACAATAAGTATGATCGCTAATAAAACAAGTTTTTAGGGCAACTTATGGCATACTTACCTAGTTGAAAACACTTAAGATCGAGAAATAAACTCATACCACAGCCCAATCGACAGTAATTTTTAATTATGGACACCACCACGATCAGCAATGAAGTTGTTGAGCTGTTGTCCCGGATTAGCCGGCAAAAGCTTCGCGAAAAAGACATCACTCCTTTAGTTGTGTTCCTGACTGCCCTAATTTCGATCCTGCGCGGAGTGATGATTATTGACAGGACGATCGCCATTGAAGAAGAAGAACGGCTGCAAAAGACTCTCAAAGCCTTTTCCAGCGGCGATCCAAGTCGAATAGAACTAATTCAGCGGCTTGTCAAAGGCATCTCCAAACAACAGGTTTACTTCAACCCCACGGAATTGCTAACCCTGACAGCTTTCTTCTCAGAATCAGAAAAGCTGTTGCTCATCGGTTCCGGCTACGAAATGTCAGCGGTAGACGGACACATCGACTTGAGGGAGCAAATGTACTTACAGTCGATCGGAAACCGGCTCGGCCTCGACTCCAGACACATTGCAGTCGTAGACATTTTGTTTACAAAAGAAGGAGAACTAGATTTAGAAGCTTTTGCTGAAGTTCAAGCTTTACTCGCACCAAGCGAATTCTCCTCCCGCGATCCAGTATTTGCCAAAGCAGCAAAACACCTGCTGTCTTTGTTAATGCGCAAATAATGCAGCGCAGATAAATTATTTCCGCTGTAAAAGAGACAGGGGAAAATAATTTAATGCTTTTTCGATTAATCGCGGATGCACGGGTGGTTAGGAACCGGGTTTTTTCACAAAAAGACGGGTTACAGCCCGCAAAAACGGTAAAAAACCCGGTTTCTTTTGCCTCGATCTGTCCCAATACGTCTAAAATCTAAAAGCGAATTATCGCAGCCTCCATAGATCCAGCTCGGTTTCAAATCCCAAATATATTAATTATGCAAATTGAATGGCAAACCGCCAAAACCTACGAAGACATTCTCTATCACAAAAGTGGCGGCACAGCCAAAATTACCATCAATCGACCTCACAAACGAAACGCTTTTCGTCCCAAAACTGTGCAGGAACTGTGCGATGCCTTTACTGATGCCCGCGAAGACACAAAAATCGGCGTTGTCCTCTTCACCGGTGCGGGGCCTCATACAGACGGCAAATATGCCTTCTGCTCCGGCGGCGACCAAAGCGTGCGGGGGTCTGCGGGATATGTAGACGAAGGTGGCATACCGCGCTTAAACGTGCTCGACTTGCAGAAATTGATTCGATCGATGCCTAAAGTTGTAATTGCTTTAGTTGCAGGATATGCGATCGGCGGCGGTCACGTTTTACACTTAATTTGCGACTTGACGATCGCAGCAGACAATGCTATTTTCGGACAAACCGGCCCAAAAGTCGGCAGTTTCGACGGTGGATTTGGGGCTAGCTATCTCGCCAGAGTTGTCGGCCAGAAAAAAGCCCGAGAAATTTGGTTTTTGTGCCGCCAATACAGCGCGCAGCAAGCTCTAGAAATGGGTTTAGTCAACTGTGTCGTACCTGTGGAACAACTCGAAGCAGAAGGAATTCAGTGGGCTGGCGAAATTTTAGAAAAAAGTCCGATCGCGATTCGCTGTTTAAAATCCGCTTTTAATGCCGACTGCGACGGTCAAGCCGGACTGCAAGAACTGGCTGGAAATGCCACGTTGCTCTACTATATGACCCAAGAAGGTGCCGAAGGTAAACAAGCCTTTTTGGAAAAACGGGAACCGGATTTTAGTCAATATCCTTGGCTACCATAGCTTGATCGAGAAATCAGTTTTTTTATGCGATTATTTAGGTTACAGATGCTGATTTCTGTGAGTTGAATGAGCGGAATTTGGGCGATCGGTCAAAATTGTCAGTAAAGTAGAGTTTTCCTGCTGCGGACAAACTATACCGAAACTGCTACTGTAGATTTTTAGGTTAACGCCCGGCCTGTCCACTGATAGGCATTGCGCTCAGCAACAGTGACGACGGGTTCCTGCATCACAGTCTGTTCTTGCAACCGTCCAATTTCTATGTTTTCCCAAGATAGCCCAAAAGCCGAAACAGCTAAAGAACAAGCTTTCCACTGGCTTTGCACCGGCACACTCAGCAAATCGCAAACACCCCCGCGTCTCCCTTCAGGAGTGTAGTGGCGGCAGTGACGGCAAGCAGAAGTTAATGGGGTTTTCATAAAAGTTCTTGGGTAAATCATTTTCATTTCTAATTCTCCTCTGTAGAGCTAGCAGGTTTTAGAGCATCCCAGCCTTTATGCTGTCTAGGTTGTAGAGATCCCCGAAGCATAAATAAATTTTATAATTTATTTATAATCTCGTTATATCTAGAAACAATTAGCTCAGTTCTTACTCATTTTTTAGGTAAAAATACAGGTTAAAAGTTTATAAAAAGGTCAGGGATCAAGAAAAAACCCAAATGCCGAACCATTATGAGATGTTATAAATAATCTGTCGCTCCTGATACAAAAAGCTGTTTAGAGTCTGGGTAAGCAGCTTCGGGACAAAGCAACAGTTAAGTTTTAAGATAAAAATGAACAGATGGCAAATGACGATCGATACTTGAGACCAAAGCCAGCAATTGCCTTGACGCCAAAAGCAGCTAATCCTAAAATAAGCAAGTTTTAAACTTTCTTGTTCTTGCTTCGTATATATAATCAAAACACTAAAATCAATTCAGAGGCGGTAGGAATTTTGGTAATGAGTAAGCGTTCTTCGGTTGAATCCCCAAATCATCAATCCTCATCAACCCCAATCAAGCCTGCTTTGCAAGCAGCCTTGGGGTGCATGGATGTGAGCCTAGAAGCAGAACTGACAACATACAGAAGGCACAGGCGGCGTGCCGAACAGTGGGTGTCGCCATCAGTTCGCACCGGCAAGCAAACAGCCGCAACCGAACAACAGCTAGCCGAAAACCTGCCGCCGGATGCTCCCCAAACCCAGCAGCCATTGTCCATGCCCCTATCCCTTGGTGGCAGCCAGGGCGATGCCCCTTTAGCAACTACCAGGGAGGGCACAAAACTATCTGGCAATGCCTTCGCACCCAACAAATATCTCGAATCCAGTGAAAAACTAATCGAAAGTTTGGACGAGAAAACAGCCGAGCCCGAAGTCGAACGCAGTTTAGCAGCCAGTTTGTTAACTCCCTTGGGACTGAGTTCGATGCTGTTGTTTCTGCTGTCATGCACAGCTTTGGGCTACGCAGTCATGCACCCATCCAGTCTAGCTAGAATGGCCGGGCTGAATCGTTTGCTCGATCGCACTACGCCATCTTCCAGCGACAATCGGGCCAATACCGCCACATCAGATACCAGTACCAAGGAACTGCCAAAAGCTCCAAATCTGGTATCCAAGGAATTTGTCGAGCTAGATTTGAGCACTCTCAGCAATGTCAAGCCGACAGCCAGCTCGACGATTGCTTCCCCGTCGCCAAAAGCATCAATCCCGCCCAATCCGGCAGCGCCTCCAGGCCCGGGCGCGGCTGTCCCGATCCCTACAGAAGACGGCAACCCAGCCAGAGGCAGGGAACAAGGACTCAACAATCTCAGTACAGCTTTGCTTCCGAGCCCTAGCCCTAGCGCAGCCCAGCCTGTCCCCACACTGCCGACACTCCCTCCAACACCCTCCCCAGCTCAGTCGGCGACAGCAGCCCCGGTGACAGCAGCCCCAGTAGCCACCACAGCCCCGCTGGGAAGGCCGATAAGGGCTACCGACGGTTTCTATTACGTTGTTACCGATTACACCAACGAAAAAGCGCTACAGCAAGCCAGAACCGCAGTTCCCGATGCCTATGTGCGCAACTTCTCAAAGGGTGTCAAAATCCAAATGGGAGCTTTGAACGATGCTGCCTCAGCAGAACGTTTGGCGAAAGAACTCCAAGCAAAAGGGGTGAAGCCGGAATACTATCAGCCATAAATTAGTTAAAGGGAATGAAAAATTAAAAAATTCATAGAGAATTGAGAAATTTTCATTTTGATTTTTTAATTGTTAGTTCCCATTCCTAAATCTCAAATTTAAAATCGGGAGCAGGGCAAGATGGGATTATTCGATCGCCTTTGGCGAGTGATTCGAGCCAATATTAACAGTTTGATCGGGGCAGCCGAAGATCCAGAAAAAATTCTGGAACAGGCTGTAATGGATATGCAAGAAGATTTAATCCAGCTCAGACAAGCTGTAGCAGGAGCGATTGCCGCTCAAAAACGCACCGAACGCCAGTGTTCCCAAGCTGAGTCTACAGCCGGAGAATGGTATCAACGGGCGCAGCTAGCTTTGCAAAAAGGTGAGGAAAATTTGGCGCGGGAAGCTCTGACGCGCAAGAAATCCTATCAAGAAACAGCAACCGCGATGAAAGCCAGTCTCGGACAGCAGAATACTGTTGTGACTCAACTTAAAGAAAATATGCGATCGCTCGAAAGTAAAATTTCTGAGGCAAAATCTAAAAAAGATATGTATATTGCCCGAGCTCGATCGGCAAAAGCCTCAGAAAGGCTGCAAGAAATGATGGGAAATCTCAGTACCGGCAGTGCTTTAAGCGCCTTTGAAAAAATGGAAGAGAAAGTCATGCAGCTAGAAGCTCGCTCCGAAGCAATCGCAGAACTCGGAACTAACGATTTAGAAAAGCAGTTTCTCTCTCTCGAAGGTGCCGGAGATGTCGATGCCGAGTTGGCGGCGATGAAAGCACAAATGCTTCCAGGCAACAATACACCCAAATTGCCATCAGGCGAGCCGCCCGCATCCTGAACCAGAACCAGCAGGAGCATAGTTTCGACAAGCAAAAACTTCAAAAGCAGCGCAGCTAGAGATGGCTCGAAGCCTGTTGGGGAATTCCCGGATCGAAGTTAAACTCAATAGATAGGTGCAGCAGTCAGCTTGCCTGCATCACAATTACTAGATCCCTTTAAACTGGATTTATATATCTGCAAAAATTGCCAAAAACTCGATCGCACTAAAAATCTGACCAACTGAGTTTCACTCAGAGCGGGTTAACTCCTAAAGCCTGCTTTTCGCTTACTTCGTAAACCTCACCCAGGAAAAATAGCATTATGGGATTATTTGACCGCATTAGCCGAGTCGTCAGAGCCAATCTTAACGATATGGTCAACAAAGCTGAAGACCCCGAAAAGATTTTAGAACAATCGGTGACGGATATGCAGGAAGACTTGGTGCAGTTGCGTCAGGCCGTTGCCAGCGCGATCGCCACTCAAAAGCGCACCCAAACTCAGTACAATCAAGCTGAATCCCAGTCTAACCAGTGGCAGCAGCGGGCGGCCCTCGCCCTGCAAAAAGGAGACGAGACTTTGGCCCGCGAAGCGCTGGTGCGCAAAAAGTCTCACGCTGAAACGGCCACTACGCTCAAAACCAGTCTGGATCAGCAATCGGGTCAGGTGGAAAGTCTCAAGCGTAACTTGATCGGTTTGGAGAGCAAGATTTCCGAAGCCAAGACTAAGAAGGATATGCTCAAAGCCAGAATATCCGCTGCTAAGGCTCAGGAACAGCTCAACAATACCATTGGCACCATGAATACTGGCAGTTCAATGGCAGCTTTCGATCGTATGGAAGAAAAAGTTTTGCAGATAGAAGCTCGTGCGGGCGCGTCAGCAGAACTGGCGGCCGGTGGCAGCAATTTAGAGGAACAGTTCCGCTTGCTCGAAGGTAGCGGCGATGTTGACGACGAGTTGGCCCAAATGAAAGCTCAACTGACCGGAGGTTCTGTGTCTCAAGGTCAATTGCCGGCAGCGGGTAAAACTGCCGCTACTCCTACTACCTCGGAGTCAAGTCCGGTGATTGACGCTGAGTTGGAAGAATTGCGATCGCAGCTCAATAAAATGTAGTAATTTCTATCAAAATTCAACTATTTCTCAGATGGCAACTTTGATAGAATGCTCCGCCCACCTACAGCACTAGCTTGGGGCAGTCGGAGCTTTTTTTATAGATTATTTGCCTAAACACAAAAAATGTTTTTTGTCAAGTATATTTATGTTGAATTAACGACTTAAGTCAAGCCGTAGGGTGTGTCGCCATAGACCATCTTCAAGAAAGACCGACAATCTAATAGCGACGCACCTGGGATTTTCAAAAGTCAGGACACAAACCTAACATTTTTGTTGTAGCAAGCTTTTTTATCAATGAGACAAATCACAAAAAATGTTTTTTGTCAAGTATATTTATGTTGAATTAACGACTTAATTCTTAAAAAAAAGTGATCAAGTAACTTTAATCTTCGCAATTGCGGTAGCCGCGTCGGCTCAAAAGGATCGCAAATTAAATAATTTAGACAAGTTTGTGGGATGTTCCGCCCGTCCATAAAGAACGGGCTCTCCCGCCCATCCCACAAGAATAATAAAGATTGTAAGTTATTTAATTCTCATTCCTAAGTGTCAGAAGCCGCTTAGCCCTGGCAACACGAGGCCCGCTGAACGAAAAACGTTTACTCGAAGCTCTGCAACTGTTGCAATTAAGCGGACAAGTCGAAAATATCTCAGCGGAATTACAAGCGGGTTCTCGTGCGGGTTTGAAACTGTAACTTAATTTATGGACAAAGCTACCCATCCTTTACTATTTGGGTAGTTTTCGCGCCATTCGTTCAATCACATCACGTGAGACTATTTGCC
>JAJAYT010000502.1 GCA_026786085.1 Microcoleus sp. CAN_BIN18
CCCTGCAACAAGCCGTATTAGCCGCCGAAAGTGCCAACCGCGCCAAAAGCGAATTTCTCGCCAACATGAGCCACGAACTGCGCACGCCTTTAAACGGCGTTTTAGGCTACGCTCAAATTATCAAAACCGACAAAGACTTAAGCTCAGATCACCAAGAAAGTCTCAGCAATATTCAACAGTGCGGTCAACATCTGCTGACGTTAATCGACGATGTTTTAGACCCTTCCAAAATCGAAGCTAGAAAAATGGAACTCTACCCGGAAGAGTTAAATTTTTTAAATTTCACAAAAAACATTGCCGACCTCTTTCAGATGCGAGCCGATCAAAAAGGAATTTCCTTCAATTACGAACAAGTATCTCCCTTGCCTAGCTGCGTCCGTGTAGATCAAAAAAGATTGCGCCAAATTCTGATAAATTTACTCAGCAATGCCGTTAAATTTACCCAGAGTGGCGGAGTAAAATTCAAAGTCGGCTATGTAGGCACAGGGGCCTGGAGTCAAGGCCAAGGAGAAAATCAGGCTTTCTCGACTTTGAGTTCGGAACTAAAACAAAATTATCTGCGCTTTGCTCACAATGCGATCGCAGCCAAACACGCTTTAAAAATCCGCTTTCAAATAGAAGATACCGGCACTGGAATAGATCGAAGCAAATTAGAAGAAATATTTTTGCCTTTCCACCAAGTAGGAGGCAATACATTTGTTGAAGGTACGGGTCTCGGACTCTCGATCAGCCAGAAATTAGCGAAACTGATGGGCAGCGAAATTTGCGTTAACAGCACTTTGGGAAAAGGCCGCACTTTCTGGCTGGATTTAGAATTGCCCGCAGCCAAACGGTACTTGGAGGTATCTCCTTTGCAGGAAAAACGCTGGGTTGTCGGTTTTGTCGGCAACAAGCGGAAAGTGCTAATCGTGGATGACAATCAACTAAATCGCGATTTGTTGTGCAGGCTGCTGGGGCGTTTGGGATTTGAAGTTGCAGAAGCCCAAAACGGTCAAGAATGCCTCTACAAAGCAGTCGAATTTCAACCGGATGTAATTTTAATGGACTTGCGGATGCCTGTGATGGATGGCTTGGAAACTGCAAGGAGACTGCGGCAGTTGCCGGCATTAAAAGATGTCGTGTTAATCGCTCTGTCAGCTAGCGTTTTCGAGTCTACGCAGGAAGAGAGTATCCTCGCAGGGTGCAACGATTTTCTTCCGAAGCCGATCGAAGCAAATCACTTTTTGGAACAGTTGCGCGTGCATCTGGGACTAGAATGGATTTACCAAGAATCTGCGCAAAGCAAAAAGCGCAAAACTCCCAGTTTGTCACCATCTGGTTTTCCCGCTTATTCTGCTCTGTTACCTGCGGCTGCTGAGTCGGTAGCAAAAATTTTGAAACTTGCGGCTATGGGCGACATTGAAGAAATTTTTGAGGAGAGTGCTAATCTTGAGAGTTTAGAACCTAAATTAGTGCCGTTTGTCGCGAGGTTGCACCAATTGGCCAAGGGATTTCAGCTTAAGCAAATTCGGAATATTTTAAAGCAATATATCGATGGTTAGTAGTCAGCAGTTATTAGTTATTGGTTATTAGTTATTGGTTATTGGTTATTTGTTGTCAGTTCCAATGCCCAATGCTATAAAGGCCCAATGCCCAATTCTCAAGGCCCCATTCAGAATTTGCACCTTTTCAGTGCACTGTCTGTATTGTCTGATAAGCTGTTGTGCATTTAAACTACATATTTCGATCCGATATCAAAACTCATCAAATCCTCTCCCTCTCTTCTACTCTTCTACTCTAATATTGTGTTGTGTCACTCTAATAGCCAACCAAATAAATCTCCTACTGTCAGTTGCAATTCCCTGGCAAAAGATGGCACGGGCAATAATTGTTCCGGTTCGTCAAACACCTCCGTTGATTGAGTTGGCCGATATACAAAAACCGATTGCTCCTCTGGATCGATTAACCAACCCATTTGAGTTCCGTGTTTGAGACAATGTAAAATATTTTTAGTAACTTTAGTTTGGCTTTGGTCGGGGGAGAGGATTTCAATTGTCCAATCCGGGGCGATCGCAAACACATTTGCCACACCACCATTTTGTTTACGGGGAATGCGCTCCCAAGTGAATACAGTCACATCGGGAACGATCGCTCGATCGCCAAAAATGCACCGTAGTTCTGGAAATGCTCGCGCCTCCTTTTGAGGTTTGAGAGTAGCATTAACAGCACTTATCAACTCGCCTTGAATGACACTATGTTCTCCTTGAGGCATGGGTTTTTGAATGATTTCACCGTCAATGTACTCGCTGGCTGGTTTGGTCTCTGACAACTTCAGAAACTCTTCGAGTGTCAGAGATTTTGGCAGGGTTTGTACCATCCGATTTTACCTCTAAAATAGGAGTTTCACCTGCTATTTTACCAAAAATTGCCCGACTCGCGCGATCGTTGGTCTACTTACTTCAACATCCGGCTATACCACCTTGCATCCTGCGGCTAATCTTGCTTCTATATATTCAGAGACAGTTTTTGAGAGATTTGGGATTGAAAATACTTTGCCTCAGTAACGGCCACGGAGAAGATGCGATCGCCCGCAGCATCTTGCGGGAACTGCAACAGCACCCGCATCCCCCAGAATTAGCCGTGTCTCCGCTAGTGGGCGAAGGACAAGCTTTCGCCCAACTAGAAAACGCCCGCATCATCGGCCCGGTGCAGCGGATGCCTTCGGGCGGCTTTATTTACATGGACAGAAGAGAATTTTTGCGCGATGTCAAAGGCGGACTGCTTCAGTTGACCCTAGCTCAGTTTAAAGCGATTCGGGCTTGGGTGCGGACGCAAAAACAATCTGGGAATCAAGACGGCGTTATTTTAGCCTGCGGGGATATTGTACCGCTGCTGTTTGCTTGGCTCAGTGGCGCGCCCTATGCTTTTGTCGGCACCGCCAAGTCGGAGTATTATTTGCGGGACGAAAACGGGCCTCTGGCTCGCAAATCCCGGGGCATTAGTTTGGAGAGTTTGTTTGGTTCGGTTTATTTGCCTTGGGAGCGCTGGTTGATGACTGACTCGCGCTGTCGGGCCGTTTTTGCCAGAGACGCGCTCACCGCTGACAATTTAAAAAAGCTGGGAATTCCCGCTTACAATCTCGGAAATCCGATGATGGACGGACTCGAACCGGAAAACCCCGCTGGTTTTTACGGCCCTGACGCAGAGTTTCGGGAAATGCAGCGATCGCTCATTATCACACTACTGCCCGGTTCTAGAGCGCCGGAAGCCTATGCTAATTGGCTGCTAATAGTAGAGGCTGTAGCCGGGATTTTGTCCTTGTTTGCCGATCGTAAATTGTTATTTTTCGGAGCGATTTCAAGAGAGTTAAACTTAGAAGCTTTGCGACCTAGTTTAGAATTTTTCGGCTGGCGTCAAGAGGGCGAAACTAGAACGCAGCGGCGAGAAGGAAGTATTTTGCGACCTCCTGTTTATAGCGCTCAAGAAATTCAGCAAGAATCTCCTAATTTACTATTGCCCTTAACATTTGTGCAGAGAAACGCCACGATGATTGTAACCCAGCAAAGTTTTAACGATTGTTTGTACGAATCCGATTTAGCAATAGCAATGGCCGGAACAGCTACAGAACAGTTTGTCGGTTTAGGAAAACCCGCGATCGCCATTCCCGGAAATGGCCCCCAATTTACTTACGCCTTTGCAGAAGCTCAAAGTCGTCTGTTAGGCCCGTCATTAATTTTAGTCAAACATCCCGCCGAAGTTGCCAGCGCCATACAGTCTTTGTTCCGCGACCCGGACAGGTTGCAGCTAATCGCGGAAAACGGCTTGCGTCGCATGGGAGAAAGCGGCGCATCAGCCAGAATTGCCGAGTGTTTAATGCAGCAATTTAGCACTGAATCCAGCAATGTTCAATTGCCGATCGTACACTAGATACACAACAATGTTGTGCCCCTACTGCATATCTTTAATTGTACTTTATTTAAAAGACATCTCGATCGCTAACTACTAACTTCCGTAGGGTGCGCAATGCGCACATTCCTAATTTTCGTAGGTGCGCAATGCTTATATAGCGGTTCTCAAGCGTGGTGAGGTATGCCCTATGCCCTATGCCCTATGCCCTATGCCCTATGCCCTATGCCGTTCGCGTACCTCATCTTTCTGAGACTCGGCTATATTCCTAACTACTAATTTTCGTAGGGTGCGCAATGCGCACCTTACTAATGCTGGACTCGCAACCAATACACGACTCGCAGAAAATTTAAATTCCCCGTTTTTGGAGAAGATTCAACCCAGAAATCAGCTTAAGGAATTTTAAAATCCGACTTCACCAAAACTCCCGGTTCTCGCTGTATCGGCAGCACATCTAAAGTATCCGTTTGCGCGCAATATTTTAAATCTTCAATCACACCCAAACGGAGGAGACGCTGGCCGTGACTGGCACATTCCAACAATTCATGCAGCCGATCTTGCCAGTGCAAATAAAGAGCAATTGCCGCAAATACTTCATCGTTACCAGCAAACTCGCTCATAGGAATACCGCTTTCTGCTAGGAGGCTTTGGGCGATCGCACCAGCACAAACCGTATCTTCCAGCGAATAACTTCCTTCCCAACCAGAACCCACAATCCAAATAGTTTCCGGCTTTTCCTTTAACAGAAACTGCACCACAGATTTGCGGTTAATCAAAGCCGCCGTTAGCACAGTTGCAGCAGATTGCACTCGCTCCAGAGCCCGAGTACCGTTAGTTGTGCTAATAAAAATTCGCTTTCCCGTCACCTTTTCTGGCGCGCAGTCCAGCGGGGAATTCCCCATGTCAAATCCGTCAACTTTGCCGCCACCACGCTCTCCGGCGCGAATCCGCTTGTCTGCCGGCCATTTTTCGCTCTCGGCCATCAGCTTATCTAAGTCGCTGAAAACTTGGACAGCTTCCGCC
>JAJAYT010000503.1 GCA_026786085.1 Microcoleus sp. CAN_BIN18
AATTGTAGGGAAACGGCAGTGCCGTGTCCTGATTTTGGCTGATAATTCCGATGCAACCGGAAACGATATTACCTATTAACTTGCTGATATGCCTCATATACAGCCTCTAAAAAGAGATTAGCATCAACTTTTGTCGGCAGTTTTTCCAAAACAATAATATGTTTCACCTGAGTAGCCAGTTGTTTGCTCAATTCATTTCTAGCATTAGGTATCATCGCTTCCCGCCTGTGTAAATACTCTCGAATTACAGCAAAATCTTCTGGCAATAAGCGGGAGATATCAGCCTCGGCAAGTAGACTATCTATCAAAGATTGAGTTGACTTTGACACTTTCAATGCAACTATTGTTCTCGGTTGTTCTTCTTGAATTACCAGAGTTCCTCCTACCAAATCTCCCAAACGTTTTTCTCGCTGATTGAACACGATCAAAAATACACCTATAAAAAATAAGTCGTCAAAAGGTCTGAGCAAAGCCCGTAGTGTTGATTGCTGAAGCCTAACTGGACGGCCGTCATCCCGAATTACTCGGATTTTGACATAACGCTTGCCTGGTGTTTGACCAGACCACACTGTTTCAAAAAATACAAAGTAACCTACATAAATGAAAAAAGCAATTAATGCCTGAACTGCAATCAACCAGAGTTCTAAGCCATTGGTACTTCCTATCAATTTTGTAACAGCCTCAGTCAATACTGAATTAAATATCAGTGCACCTACTAAAAACACGATGAGAATCAAACCAAAAAAGATATAGTCGATCAGCAATGCGTAGGCTCGGTTGCCAATTCCCGCTAAGGTAAATTCGAGTTCAACACTTTCTGGAGTGTGGAGAGTGAATCGATTAAAAAGTCCCATAGCTGTAGCGTAAATTTTGTGTTTTGAATTAGGCTTATTACTTGCGTTTTGCATCGCGCATTTGCAAACCCAAACCTTCTTTGCGACTGCGGAGGTCGTAGTAGATAATGGCTTTCATAGCCTGCCAAAAAGGATGCACAAGCGCGCCGCTAACAAGGCTCAGTGCTACAATCGAAATAATATAAGCCGATAAAAATGCACTAGATTCTGCGCCTAAAAGTGCAGCTAAAACAGCTTGAACGATCGCCATAACTATCTGAATAAAAGTTGAGACAGGGATTGAAACCAAAATGCCAACAAAAACTATCCACATAATGCGTCCGACTGACCCCTTAGTTAACTCCCAACTGCGACTAATTGCAGAACTAGCAGTCAGATTATTTTCGATCGCCAGTGGTAACTCAACAATGAACAATTGAGAAAAAATTCGGATATATATAATTAAGAGAGCAATGACCGCAACTACCACCAAAGCCCCAATAATTAGGTAATTTTGCTGAGAGATAGCAGCAGCTCCCCCTGCCAAAATTCCGATCGCGATCGCACCTGCCAAATATACCCCAGATAAAATCAGAGATGTCAATATACCCGCCCCAAAAAAACTCCACATCCGAGGATTAACCTGACTGCGAGCATCACTGACAGTCTCTGGATGTTCGCTAACTTCACCGAAAGCCAGACGAGAAATCAGCGCTGAAATCGCAGAATATTTAGCCCAACCGTAAATCGGAACTAACAACCACAGATAGGCTGTTAAAGCCAAACCAAAATATGACTTAAAATGGTCACGGTAAATCCGCAAACTAGCACTAACAACATTACCGACGCTCAATGGGCCTGTTTGTATAGCAGAACTCAGATTTTTAGGCATGACTAAATGGGTATAATTGTGTTAAACAGAAAATTTACAACTATCTTAGGCTATATCTAATAGAATTTAGAGAAAACTTCATGAATATTAAACGTTGGATCGCGCGGCGGGAACCGAACTGGAAACGGTTAGATACTCTTTTAACACAAGTGGAAAAAAAGGGGCTAAAGTCCTTACCTGCGTCTGAAATCACCGAATTAGCTAGTTTGTATCGTTCTGTTTCGGCGGATTTGGCTAGGGCGAGGACAAATGAAGTAGGTAATATTTTGTTACAAGATTTGCAAAGGTTAACTTCTCGTGGCTACACTCAAATTTACCAAGGTTCGCGTCGCCAAGATTGGGATGCTTTAGTGGAGTTTTGTCGCTGGGGTTTTCCGGCTACGGTACAGCAGACGTTTGGTTATACGGCGATCGCAACTGGTATTTTTTTAGTCATGGGATTGATCGCTTGGTGGTTTGCTTGGCAAGATCCGACGTTTTTGTCCCTAGTAGTTCCTGGACATTTGATTAAAACGGTGCGTGATGATGGGGAATTGTGGATGGGTTCAATTGTGGGAATCGAACCTTTAGCTTCTAGCGGTATTATGACTAATAATTTATCCGTATGCTTTGCGGCTGTTGGAGGAGGGATTGTTTTCGGTCTTTATACTGTTTATATTATGGCATTTAATGGAGTGATGATTGGTGCGATCGCCAGTTTAGTCGCTCAGCACAATTTAGCTTATCCTTTTTGGGCGTTTGTATTTCCTCACGGTGCCCTGGAATTGCCGGCGATTTTCTTAGCTGGGGGCGCTGGTTTAATCATCGCCCGCGCCATCTTTTTTCCTGGTAAATATCGTCGTGCTGATGCGATGAAGTTTTACGGTACTCAAGCTGCACAATTGGTATTTGGGATTGTGCCGATGCTGGTAATTGCTGGTACGATTGAGGGGTTTTTCTCGCCAAATCCCGCAATTCCCGATCCGTTGAAGTATCTGGCTGGGATTGGATTGTTTGCGCTGTTGGTGATGTATTGTCGTCGGAGGCGATCGGCTATAACTACTACTCAAAGATCAGACGGCGGTTGAAACCGCGCCTACACAAACGATGTCCGCCTCCGCGGACACAAGAGGATTCGGTTATAACTCCTAGACAAGACGGCGGTTGAAACCGCGCCTATACAAACGATGTCCGCCTCCGCGGACACAAGAGGATTCGGTTATAAGTCCTAGACAAGACGGCGGTTGAAACCCCCCCTACACAAACCATGTACGCCCCCCCGGCCCCAAGACGATAAAGTGTTTTAACCCGGTAATAAACC
>JAJAYT010000504.1 GCA_026786085.1 Microcoleus sp. CAN_BIN18
CTCCTGGTGAAGGCGGTGATAGTATTACTGACTTTGCCTTCGGGGTTGACAAATTCCAATTTGTCGCGAGCGAATTCGGGAATTTGACTACTACGAACTTTGATGGTGTTAGCGGTTCAACTCCTGACATTACTGGTAAAGAGTTGGTGATTTTCACTGGCGGAACTTTTGCAAGTTTAGAATTGGCGCAAGCTAAGGCTTTGGGCAATTCTACAACTCCTGGTTTCTTCGTATATACCAATGCTGCGAATGAGACAGTGTTGGCTTTTGACTCGAATGGGACGATCGCGGCTGGCTTTACAAAAGTTGCGAGTCTGGGTACTGCTGCTGGGACTTTGGGCACGGCGGACTTTGTATTCACAGGTTCGATCGCAGCTTCTCCAACTACCCCTGCTCCTACTGGTAGTATTGCCAATTTAACGGCTGCTGGGAACACTTTCCCGATCGCCTTTAACAACTTCGGTTCTGTTGCTGGTGGCTACAACTTCAGCACTCCTGTCTTATTTACAGGAAATGGTGCTGGTAATAGCGTCACTGGTACTCAGTTTGCTGACATTATCAACGGCGGTTCTGGTGCCGACATTTTCGACGGCGGCGCTGGTAACGACAGCCTCTTCGGTGGGGCTGGTGCCGACAGCCTCTTCGGTGGGGCTGGGAATGACACTTTAATCGGCGGCTTAGGAACAAATGTTCTCAACGGCGGTGCTGGTGCAGACGTGTTTGTGTTCAGCGGAACTACTGCTGGTGGCGGGGACTTAATTACCAGTTACAGCATTGTTGATGATGTAATTAACCTGGACAAAACTGGTTTTGCAGCGTTTACAACCGGAGCTGGGGCTTTAGGTTCGAGTTTCTACTCTTACAGCAGTACAGTTGCTGTAACTCAGCTCGAAACAACTTTAACCGGGCCATCAATCATGGCTATCTACGATGGTACAGCTACTAAACTGTATTACGATAGCAACGGTTCTACTGTTGGTGGTAGCAGTTTGTTTGCAACTGTCGATGTCAATTTGGGAGTTACGGGCAACTCGGAGTTGTTCTTGTTCTAAACGGCGAGAATCCCGATCGGGATATCGGCGGTATGTGTGGGGACAAAGCATTGCTTTGTCCCAATAAAATAAGGACACAGCAATGCTGTGTCCTTATTTTTGTATTGTATTAAATGATTTATCTCATGTGCGATCGATTACCACAACAAAAACGGTTCGTTCGTAGTGCGGACTTCAGTCCGCTCCCGGATTGCGGACTAAAGTCCGCACTACGAACCAATTTTAGATATGTCAATCTACCGGATGCGATATTAAGCGTCTATTCTACATTTTTTTTTCTCAATCCATCCTTATTTTGATTCCAAGCGCTGCCGCCATTTACTGCTAATAATATCTATTACCGTCACTACAACTAACAAAACTAACATCATTGTAGTAGCTTTGTTGTACTCAAAAGACCTGATATAATTCACCAATTCAAAACCAATTCCGCCAGCGCCCACTACTCCCAATACCGAAGCCGCCCGAATGTTGTACTCAAACATCCACAGCGTGTAACCGAGGGCTAGCGGCAATACTTGCGGGAAAATCCCGTATTGCGCTACTTGCAGCCAAGATGCACCGACTACTTCTAACGATTCGACCGATCGCACTTCCACAGATTCGATCGCCTCTTGGTAGAATTTAGCTAGATAGCCGATCGTATAAATTGCCAGCGCTAAAGTACCAGCGGGCGCGCCCAAACCAGTCGCCGATACAAACAGCAATCCCAGCACAATTGAAGGCACAGAACGCACGGCATTTTGCAATAAATTAGCCAACCAACGCAACCACTTCGGTGCTATATTACGGGCGCTACAAATCGCAATTGGTATCGAAAAAATTGCTCCGAATGTCGTTCCCCACAATGACATTTGAATTGTTTCGATTAAAGCCTTAATTGCTACGTCAATTATTTCGAGATTCGGCGGCCACAAGCGCGAAATAAAATCAGTCATGTAAGGCCAACTGTTTGTCAGGGTTTCTGCATCAATTTCTAGTCCCCGCAGCGCCCAACCGTAAAGTATAATTAAAAATGCTGCAATACCGAGATTTTTGATCCAACTATAGGTTTTTGATAAGTTACTTGAGTTTTTTTCGGTCATTTGTGTTTATTTCTAGTTTTATGTACAGCGATTTTTTGTGTTTGGTGAAGGGGCTTTTTTTTTAAACCGCAGAGGGCGCAGAGGGCACAGAGGAAGAGTTGAGAAGAGAGGGGTTTAGGCTGGTATTTTGGGATTGGTTAATTTGCTGAATTTGTCGGAGAGGTTGTGGCATTTGCCATCATAGACTATTTGACCGGCATCGAGGACGATCGCTCGATCGGTATAGGTGCTGGCCATTCCTAAGTCGTGCAATACTACAACTACGGTCATTCCTTGTTTTTGGTGCAGTTGGGCGAGGATTTCCATTACTTGTTGGGCGGCGATTACGTCTAATCCGCTGGTGGGCTCGTCTGCTAGTAATATCTGCGGGGATTGGATTAGGGCGCGGGCGATGGCGACTTTTTGCTGTTGTCCGCCGCTGAGTTGTCCGGTTTTTTGATATGCTAGGTCTTTGAGTCCGAAGTCTGCTAGTAAGTCAAATGCTCGATCGCGCTGCTGCTTCGGAAAACCCCACAAAGTCTCCCAAGTATTCAAACTTCCCAAGCAACCACAAAGCACATTGTCGATAGCGGGTGACTGTTTTACCAACCCGCCGCCTTGAAAAATTAAGCCAATATCGCGCCGAATTCGTCTCAGAGTGCGCGGAGTTATGACTGTATCGTTAATCCGAATTTCTCCTGTTTTGGCGGGGACTAACCCGACAAATGAACGGAGAAGTGTAGATTTTCCGGCACCGTTTAAGCCTAGCAGCCCTACAAATTCGCCTTTTTTTATTTGGCAATTAATTCCGTTCAAAATTTGGCGATTTAGCGCCGTTGAATAAGCTGTTTTTAAATTGCTGCATTCGATAGTCATAAGTAGAAGGAAGAAGGAAGAAGGAAGAAGGAAGAAGGAAGAAGGAAGAAGGAAGAAGGAAGAAGGAATTTTAGCTATTTATATTAATTTTTAATTGGGCATATTAACTTGGTAAATATTTGTCGATCAACTTTGCCATTAATATACTGTCGGCTCGATGGGATACAATAAAATCGGTTCGTAGTGAGGACTTTAGTCCTGCTTTTTTTGCGGACTGAAGTCCTCACTACGAACCTTTATTATCACTACGAACCTTGATTTTATGGTTCTAGTTTGGCGCGCACCAAAGCTTGTCGCAAGGTTGCTAAGATGGCTTTAGTCAACAGGTGCGTAGTGAGGACTTTAGTCCTGCTTTTTTTGCGGACTGAAGTCCTCACTACGAACCTTCCTTGATTTTATGGTTCTAGTTTGGCGCGCACCAAAGCTTGGCGGAAGC
>JAJAYT010000505.1 GCA_026786085.1 Microcoleus sp. CAN_BIN18
ATCGCGCTTTACCCGAAACAGATACAGCAACAGTCGATCGCGCTTTACCCAAACAAGATAAAGCAACAGTCGATCGCGCTTTACCCAAACAAGATAAAGCAACAGTCGATCGCGCTTTACCCAAACAAGATAAAGCAGCAAAGGCGATCGCCACAACAGCCCCACAAATAACCGAAGAAATTCGCCAATTACCCCCACAGGAGTTAGAAATTGCCAACTCTCCCGAGTCTCAAAACATTGCTGAAGCCAGCAAAGTTGCCGATATCAGCAGCGAGACTGGCACCGCTGATGACCTCAGCATACAAGAAGACGCAGCACAAGTCACCTCTGTTTCCCAACTGTCCGACGTGCGGCCGACAGACTGGGCTTTTCAAGCCTTACAATCACTAGTAGAAAGATACGGATGCATTGCGGGATATCCCGACGGCACATTTCGAGGCAATCGAGCAATGACTCGCTACGAATTTGCCGCCGGATTAAACGCTTGCTTGGATCAAATTACCAAACAAATTAGCGGTTCTACTGGTAATTTAGTCAGCCGAGAAGATTTAGCATCCCTGCAAAAATTGCAAGAAGAATTTGCAGCAGAATTAGCTACATTGCGCGGTAGAGTAGATGCTTTAGAAGCACGCACTGCCGAATTAGAGGCCAACCAATTTTCAACTACTACTAAACTAAACGCCTTTGCTTGGTTTAACCTGACTGGAGCTTTTGCGGGCGAGAGAGTCCGAGTTGAAGCAACAAATGGAAAAGCTGCTCCCTTAGACAGAGTAGCCGGACGCGATCCTGTCACCAACAGACCGATAGTGCAGAGAGTGGACGACCCAGAAATCACTTTCAGCCAGTTAGTTTGGTTGACCCTCACTACTTCGTTTACAGGGAAAGACCAACTGATTACACAGCTAGCTGTAGGTAACGGAAATTCACCAGCCAATCAGTATACTTCAACGGGCCTGTTCAATACATTTGGCACTCCTTTCCTCGACCAAACTGCTGGGGTAAATCCCAATGAAGTTATCCTGCGGGAACTTTCTTATCGGTTCCCGGTCAGCAACAGCTTACAAGTAGTAATCGGGCCGAGAATTAATTTCTACCGCTACTTTGACAACAATAAATTTAACTTTTTCGTAGACGGTGCGAGCAGCTTTAATTCTAACAACAGCACTTTGTTGACTGCTACCAAACGCGGTGCCGGTGCTTTGGCTTTGTGGGATATCAGCCGTCGATTAACACTGCGTTTGGGCTACTTGGGCGAGAGTATAGAATTTTTACCAAATTCGGTATTTAATTCCGCTTCCAATCCGTCTCAAGGCTTGTTTGGCGGGACGAATACGAGTACCGCCGAACTAACATTCAGTCCGAGCGATCGGACAAATTTGCGGTTTCTCTATAGCCGTTCCAACATCCAGCAAATTGGCGGGCTAATTGGAGCGCCTAATGGCAGGCCGATTAACGGTTTAGCAGATGACGGTTTCGGCGGCCGTCTCGGCAATGCTACTGCCAATACTTTTAGCTTTAATTTCGATTGGTCAGTCAGTCGCCGTTTCGGTCTTTTCGGTCGCTACGGCTACGCCGAAACCAATATATTTCCCAAGACTAACAGACCTGACGGCACGATCGCAACTCAATCTTATCAGTTAGGATTTGCACTTCCCGATTTGTTGAAAAAAGGAGCTTTATTTACGGTGTCATTTTTAGTACCTTTTGACGTTACTGGCGGTCGGAGGTTTCTGGTTTCTGGCGGGGGAAATGGTGGCAAGCAGTACGAAATTGAGGCAACTTATTATTTGCCTATCACCGACCATATTTCGATCGTGCCGGCATTTTATGCGATCGGCAACGCCAATAATTTCGATAACAACCCGACAATTTTTGTGGGAAATTTGCGGACGCAGTTTAGTTTTTAAGTGACATACTCCTACATCAAGCCGAGTACAGCTATGATGTAGGCTTCTTTATAGCCCGATGAAGGGTGTCGGGTAAGGTTCGAGCGTCGCCGCTCTCCCCTCCCCTAAGAACCGTGCATGAGACTTTCGCACTCACACGGCTCAAGCCTTACTTCAAGCTAGTTGACTTGGGTTTTGAATGTACCTGTTTGTGACACGGTGTGTGTAAGTGCTGGAGATTGCTTATGTCGTTTAAGCCGCCTTTAGCAACGGGTACTATGTGATGGGTTTCGATTTCCTCACCGTTGAGTATTGGTTGACCACAGATTGGACATCTCCATTTTTGATTTTGTGCTATGAGATAGTTTTTACTATCTTTTGCCCAGTAGGTTTTGCCCAATTTTTGGTTTCTTTTATCCCACATTCCGCACTTCAATAGCACTACAGAATATAGTATATTGCTACCCTGGCATAACTAAGTAAAAATACTTAGAAGGCTTGAGGTCAAAAAAGTGAGACAATCAAAAAAACGTCAAAAATATTATCTAACTAAAAAAATGTCTCCAACTTCAGAAATAAAAATTAAAAATATCGATCACTTAGGAATAGTAGCTGGACTCATTGATGAGATAGGAATAGTTGAAATAATCGGCTCTCCTGAACTTATGGTTATAATTTTATCTAATGAGAGAAGCAAGCTAACACGCGATTTCTCAAGTTATTAAAATTAGAAAAGCCATATCCTTGCCTCATTATCAACTTGATTCGATTGTTGATTCC
>JAJAYT010000506.1 GCA_026786085.1 Microcoleus sp. CAN_BIN18
CGCCTGCAAAAAAACTGGATTTCTGTAAAAAATTAGAGGTTTGGCTGACGATAAATATAGCAATCAACGGGTTTTTAGCCAGCGGATCAGCTGCTCTGCATTTAAGTTGTATGTCAAAAAACAATTAAACAATGAGTGGGGTGGGATGTTGTAGCCCGCGCTGAATATAGAGTTTGGATGCGCGACAGCTTAACTGCTGTCAATTTTACAACTCTGTTGTCAGCCAGCCAAAACCTAACATTTGAGGTTAACTTTTGGCTAGCGAGAAATCTCAAACCTGAAATTTAAAATCCCAAAGAGCACAATTATGACATCCTGTCCAAACGATCTATCCGCTTGAACAAACGCAGCAGAGCCAACCCTGCACCCGCAGCTAGTACAGCCACCGCGACCGCAGGCCAGACTTGATTGCTGACAAACAAGATTGTTGCCGACAAAGTAAAAGCACTCATCATCAAAGTATAATTGGTGCCCATTTGAACGCTGGTCATGCGGCGCATCAACCGCTCAGCTTCGGCAGAACGGACGCGAATCCGTAAATCTCCCTGTTCGAGTTTATCAATAGTCTCCTCAATCCGGCGTGGCAAACCCAAAGCGGTTGAACTCACCTGAGCCGCCTGACGGCCGATTTCGTTAAAAATGCTGCTAGTTGGATCAGAGCCATTTCCATTAGTCATAAGCTGCATGGCAAAAGGTTGTGCCACCTCCATAAAGTTAAACTCAGGGTCTAAACCCCGGCCTACGCCTTCAATCGTCGAAAAAGCTCGCATTACAAAAGTAAAGGTAGCTGGGAAGCGAAAAGGTTGGTCGTAAGCAATATCGTAAAGGTCGTCGGTAATCGCGCTCACCGACTGCTCTTCAAAAGGCTTATCCATGAAGTTATCCAGCATATACTGGATCGATCGGCGCACCGGACTCATATCACCTGTAGGAACCAAAGCGCCCAGATTGATTAGAGAATCCATAATCCGCTGTCCATCCTTGGAAGCAACGCCGTAGAGAGTCTCCATCAGTCCTTCGCGGACGTTGGACTGAATTTGCCCCATCATGCCGAAATCGTAGAAAATCAGAGATCCGTCAGCACTAACAGCGATATTGCCTGGGTGTGGGTCAGCATGGAAAAAGCCATCGTTGAGCAACTGCCGCAAATAGGCTTTGGCGCCTAACTGAGCGATTAATTTACGATCGATACCGGCGGCTTCCAAAGCTTCATAGTGGCTGATTTTAATCCCCGGCAGGTATTCCAAAGTCAGGACTCGTGGAGCCGCGTACCGCCAATAAACCCTCGGCACCTGCACCCAGTCGCAGTTGCTAAAATTGCGACGAAAAGTATCAGCATTGCGGCCTTCATGGAGATAGTCAATTTCCAGCCACAGAATGCGACAACATTCCTCATAAATCCCCATCCAATCTCGGCCGCGGCCCCACTTAGGATGGTTTTGAAAATAGCGAGCAATGCCCTTAAGAATTTGCAAATCGATCTCAAACAACTTCCGCAGTCCAGGCCGCTGCACCTTAACTACAACTTCCGGGCCGGAGTGTAGTTGAGCTTTGTGTACCTGACCCAAACTGGCAGCGGCCAGGGGCACCGGGTCAAAGCTAAGATAGAGTTCCTGAACTGTCTTGCCCAAATCTTGCTCGACAATTACCTCTAACTGTTCGTAGCTGAAAGCAGGCACTTTGTCTTGCAGTTTAGAAAGTTCTTCGACAAACTCTGCGGGGAACAAATCGGCGCGGGTGGAAAATAATTGTCCAACTTTAATGAAAGTCGGGCCTAAATCCAAGAGTGTTTCTCGAACCCAGATAGCTTGAAAGCGGCGTCTGGAAACTTTCTTTTCTTCAGTTACGCCTCCCCAGTAGCTCCAATTTTTGCTGTCGAGCCACAGCGAAGCCAGCCAGAGCAGGACAAAGGCCCAAATGTCGAAGAAGCGGCGCTTCCGGGAGTATTTTTCGCGATTCCAGCGATAAGCTTTACTTTTGTAGGATTTACTAGCAGTTTTTGGCTCATCGGTGGCGTCGCCAGTCCGCTTGGGGGAGCGCTGGCGATTAACAGATTCATCAAGGAGAGCAGACACTTGGGTTCCCAAATTGCTTATTTTATGTTGTTGCTTTGATGGCAGGTAGGAAGGAGCGCAGGAGAGCATCATCGCTTTGCGCTCGTCATGTAGTAAATAGTTTTTGTGGCAGCCCTAATTAGGGCAAACTGCTGCGGTAGCGCTGCAATTCCGATCGCACCAATGCCACTTCAGCGCGTAGCTCGTCAATAGTTGCTTGCAAGTCGGTGGGAGAAATGTCTTGAATGGTGGTTGCAGTGCCAGTTCTGGTCTGCATCGCCCCATCGGCTGCTCGATTTGCCCGTTCCACAACTCGATCGGTGAATTGGCGCAGCCGTTCTCTTTGTTCGGCGTCAAATTTGCCGAGTTCAGAGAAAGCGTTGGTTGCTGCGCCTTCTAATTGCTCGTACAGTGCTTCGGCAAGTGCTCTGCCTACAAAAAAAGCATGAACTGGGGGTTTACTCATAAAAAAATCTCTGTGCGCTTCCGCAACAAATTATAACTTGCTTATCCCCGATGGTGCTTGCTTCTAAAGAAAGAAAGTTTGGGGAAAATAATGCGTGACTTGGAGCTTGCACAAAAACAAACGACTTTTTTTATGGGGCGCGATCGAACTATCCCGATCGCCTCCCCAGCCCCACCTCGACCACCTAAGATGCTGCTCAGAGCCAGTGTTGCTGCTCATTTTTTTCTCAACCTTGATAGGTTTCACCAAAGTAATGAGCGACATCACATAATTTGTGTTGTGCCTCAAGCTTAACATAAATCACATCAAAATATCAAATGTTTATGCAAATTTTTCCGACGAGCATTTGGATTGTAGAAGGAATAGAAAATATTTGATAAACTCAGCCCCGGACTATTAGAATTTTTTCAGTCAATTGCGGATTTTGCAAGATAGTCGGTGGCACGGAAGGGCGTTATTTGATCCACAATCAATGGATATTTACTGACTCATAAAATTAAGTGTTTATCAGCACTTAGCAACGAAAATCATCCTAATTTGTCCCAGGTTCAGGAAAAGGCACAGTCGGTTCGGCAACAGGGGGCGGGGAGTAAGGGGCGATCGAACTATCTGAATTGCTGCCACTGCGGCTTGGTATTGGTGGTTGGGCCGATCGCACGGTGGGCGACGGTAGTCCTGGGGGCTCCGATTCCAACGGCGGCAAGGTTTCAGCACTTGTGGTAGCAGGCTGAACGGATGCCGGAGGCGAGTAGCCCGGCGGTGGCACTGCCGATGGCAGGGGCGCAACTTCCGGTAATGGTGCGGATGCTGGTTCGGGTAAGGGTTCGATTCGGGGTTTAGGCTCTGGAATTGGGGGTTCAGAAGGCTGCGCTTCGGACTCGGGCGTCGGGGATGGTGAAGGTGACGTTTCGGGTTCTGGAGCGGGGGTTTCTGGACTGGGGAGCGCAGAAGGTTGGGCGCTAGCTGTTGATGGATCGATCGGTTCGGGAATTTGGCTGCTGTCTGACGTGGGTTGGGAGTCCTTGTTGAGTTCGTCGATCGGGGGGAGAGGGCTGCTTTCGACAGACGGCTGCCCGAACATCGGCCCAGACAAATCGCGGGATTTGAGCAAATCTTCCAGAGATGGGAAGGCTTGAGTTGTCGATCCGTTGCTGCTGACACTGGTGCTGTTGTACCGCCAGGCTAGGTCAAAACCCATCCAGCCGGCAATTGCAGCCGTTACGACAAACGCTAGGAAAGTCAATTGTGGCGGGGGAGGTGCGGGCAATCGCAGACTTTGCTTGCCTGTTCTCTCTGCTGATACTCGCTCTGTTTCTTGCAGCATGGTAAGCCAATGTTCCACTGTCTGGGGGCGTTTTTGGGGGTCGGTTTCGAGTCCCTGAAGGATTGCTTGCTCGATTCTGGGGCTGAGGTTGGGCTGAAATTGGCGCAACTCGGCGAGGGGAATTCGATCGCGCAGGGGTGCTGCTACGGGCGGCACGCCGGAGAGTAAGTAGTAGAGGGTGGCTGCGATCGCGTAGATGTCTGTAGCAGGTGTACATTTACCGTCAGAGAGGTATTGTTCGATCGGCGCATACCCTGGACACAGCCAGTTAGTGTGGGTTTGTTTGGTGCCGATGGTAAAGTCGCGAGCAATGCCAAAGTCTATTAACATTACTAGATGAGAATCATCTCGCCGGATCATATTTTCGGGATTGATGTCTCCGTGCAGCAATCCGCTGTGGTGAACTGTGCTTACGGCTGATGCTATTTGCCAAATGTAGTGCAGGGCCTCGGCTTCTGCTAGCGGCCCATCGGTTTCGACTATTTGGGCGAGAGTTTTGCCGGGAATGTAGTCCATCGCGACAAAAGACTGTCCGGCTTCTTCAAAAAAGTCGATCGCCCTGACGATGTTGGAATGCTGGCACCGTGACAGGCGTTGGGCTTCGGCAATAAACTGCTGCTGAAACTGGGCTGATGCTGGGTGTTGGCGCAGACTTTCGTTGAGGGTTTTGAGTACGACTGTTTTATTCAGATGGGTGTGGATAGCTCGGTAAGTAATGCCGAACCCTCCTATGCCTAAAGTCGCGTTGATTGTGTATTTGCCCTGTTGCAGGACTGTTGCTGTCGCTAAGTTCATCTTCAGTTGATGCCGGTTCCCAAACTATGCTACCGCCTTTGGGTTATTTCGCTTTGTTTAGGACTAATGTTCGATCGACCTGCGCCCTACTTTTGGCTTGATCTCTGCCATATCAATTTATCTGTAGCAATTGTCTTAAAACTTAACACAATATTTGCCCAATAAAAATCCCGCTCTTGTGGAACGGGAAAGCCATCAGGGTGCATCTATATAATTTGACCATAACGCATGGGGGGTATAACCCCTTTTTTCTTTAATAAATCTTTACAATTGACCGATCTATGTAAATATTTAAATATTTACTTGACTTTTGAACAATTTTATAGTTTTAAATTGAAATTGATAGTTAACTGTCAACTGTCAACTGTCAACTGTTACCGTGCTTCGGCAAATGGTGCAGCAAATACCATAAGACGGCTATATTCGCGACAAGTACGGCTAACTTAAGTACGGTGACACCCTGAAATAACTCATATATTTCTGGCGGAATACTGATGCCTACTAGCACTAATACTAAAATTGTTGCCCAGCCTTTTTCGCACCACAAGCCAACCGCTTCAACAGTAGTCAAACCAGCATAAAGTGCTGCCGCTAGTCCGCTAAATAATAAGGTTTTTTGCTTAACACTTAGAACTTTTTCTAATAAAAACTCAATGATTTTTAGTTTGCTTTCTAACAAATAAGATTCCGAAAAATCTTCTAAGGCTTGATGATTTTTTAGTGCTAAAAGCAAAGCGATTGAAGTTACTGTCAAGAGGGAAGCAACAAAACTTTTGTAAAGGACAATTGCGATCAAAGCTGGAGGACGCTGTTTTTTCACGTAAATTCTAGAAATATCAATAATTTGCGATCGGCTTGTGAAGGAAGAAGGAAGAAGGAAGAAGGAAGAAGGAAGAAGGAATTAAGAATGTCCTAAGCTGTTGCACATTTAAATTGTATATTCGGGGCAGCGTCGAAGCCCACCCCACAAGAGTTTGATTATTTTTCGACATACGATTTAAATGCAAAACAGCTTAACACACACCATGCTAAGATTGAGGATAATGTTGTGCTAAGAAAGAGATAGCAGCAGCCCGATCGCCCAAATCGCCATCCAACGCAGCCGCCAACAAATCATCCAACATCCGTTTAAACCCAGGCCCCGGCTTGTAACCCAATGCCTTCAAGTCATTGCCGTTTAAAGGCGACTCAATATTTGCCCACTTGGTGAGGTATTCCCAAATCTGGCGACGGATACTTCGGGGGCTTTGTAGGGCGATCGCAATTAGCAGCGGTAACTCATAATTCCGCAACAGAAATATCAATTGACTGGGTAAATTACACTTCAGTAAACCCTTTGCTAATTCCTGATTTCCAACTTCCAAAAGTTCCAGCCGTTTAATACTGTCAGCAGGTAACTGAAGATTTGTAGCCACCTTAACCCGATATTCCGGTGCTAAATAAGCGATCAAAACTTCCAGCCGCATCTGCCAATCAGGAATATTGATAACTGGGAATCGGGAATTGGGAATTGGTAATCTGGAATTGGCAATAGTTGCCTCTTTCAAAATCAATCCGTTACATCCGTTAAATCCGTTACGAAATCCGTTGCCGAACTTCCTTCCCTCCAAACATCGATCGAGTAAACGCAACCTGCGCCACAACTCCCGATCCAACTCCAAAGTAGGATGAATACAGCGCAAAGCCTGCAAATCTCCCAGCATTTGCAAAGCAGCCTGCCAATAAGGAGCTTGCAAAATGTACTTTAACTCACTTTTCAGCCGAGTTTCTAAAGCCGGAGCTCTGCCATTTTCCCCCTGAATGCGGTAATAAATCCCACTTTCCAAAGCGTTGCGGATGTATCCTTCAGTCTGCGACTCAATGGAAAATCCCAGCCGCACCGCAAACCGCACAGCCCGATAAATTCGCGTCGGATCTTCGATAAAACTGTTGGCGTGCAAAACTCGAATTTGCCGCGCTTCCAAATCTAGCAAACCGCCAAAAAAATCCAACAATTCACCGCTGCGAGGAATACCCAACCGCACAGCCAGCGCATTAATTGTAAAATCCCTGCGGTACAAATCTTGGCGGATCGAACTCGCTTCAACTTCAGGATTTGCAGCCGGATAAGGGTAAAATTCAGTACGAGCCGTAGCGATATCTAGCCACAGGGAACCGAAAGCAGAGTCTTTGTGCCACAACAGCGCGGCGGTTTGAAATTGACCGTGAACGTCTAAACGCGAGTCTGGGTAAAGCTTTTGCAGCGATGCAGCTAACTCTACTCCAGCACCGGAATCGTCGGTGCCGCAGTTGCCATCGACTACCAAATCAATATCAGTGAGTGCCAGTTTATCATCCGTGGCTAACAGTAAATCCCGGACTGCTCCACCGACAATATAAAGTTGCCAGCCGCGCTCTTGGGCAATGTTGGCTGCGATCGACAATAATTGCCATAATTCGCTACTAATGCCCGATCGCAACAACTGCTCAACCGACTCGGGCATGGGACAATTAGACAACTCAGTATTACTGCCGCTATCTCGCGCTTTTTGCTGGTGCAATTCCCGCAAAACGTCAGTGCGAGTCACAATTCCCACCAATTGGCCGTTTTCCAATACTGGCAAACGCCCGATATCATAAGTCACCATTAAAGCTTCAATTTCTGGCAGCAAGGTATCCGGGGCGATCGTTTTTAGCTGCGGAGTCATGTAACCCTTAACCGGGGCGTGACTGAAACCGTGGTGTAGGGCAATGTCAATGTCGCGGCGCGAGATAATCCCGGTAAGTCGATCGCCCGCATCGACTACAGGCAGCCCCGAATGCCCGTAACGCAGGAGGATACGGTGAGCTTCTCCCACGGAAGTTTCTGGGCGAATGCTCCGCACTGGAGATGACATTAATTCGCGGGCGGTTGGAGGATGGGGGATTTGAGCTTTGAGTTGGTCGGCTAATTGATTCAAAGTCAGCAGGGCGTCAACATCGCGGGTGGCGAGGGATGCGGCGCGGGCGTGGCCTCCGCCACCGAAAGGTTTGAACAATTCGCTGAGGTTTGTGCCTTCGATGCGCGATCGACCGATAATAGCTAAGCGGTTGGAAACTGGCGATTCACCGATGTTGCGGTTGTCGTTTTCGCTAAATTTATAGACATTACCCAAAAGTAGAGCATCGGTTTCAGTCAAATCGAGCAAGCGAGAAGCCAGGGAAGAAAGTCCGGGAACATAGTCGTCAGTAGATAGCAGCACCCAAGCTACTGTATAACCGTGCAAGGTTTCCGATCGCAAATTATTCAGCGCTTCCTTGAGCAAATCCTGCAATTGCGGAGACAAACCGGGTTCTACATATTCCGCGATTACCCGCAAACTCGCTCCCTGTTCCATTAACCACGCTAAAGCCATTGCATCTCGCGCGGTTGCGCCCTCAAAGGTGAGGGAACCTGTATCGACGTGGATACCGAGGGCCATGACTGTGGCTTCTGAAGGTAGGAGGCGGGATACTGTATCGCCATTTTCTGCTGCATTTTTGATTTTTTCGCGCAGTTTTTCGACAATTAATGTGGTGGTTGCGCCGACTGCTTCGATTTGGGTGACAGTAGCGGGGATGTCCAAATCAGCTTGTAAATGATGATCGAAAACGGCTATTTCGTTGATGTGTGGCAAGTCTAGCCATTCGGCGGCTTTTCCTAGTCGATCGCGCTGTGACGCATCCACTATACTAATAGATCGAATTTGTTGCGGATTGACCGATCGACGTTCAATCAGCGGATACTCGTCGCGGTGTAGCGCCAAAAAATCTCGCACCGTCGGGTGACAACCGCCCGTCAGCACAATTCTGCTACCTGGGTACAGCACACAAAGTCCCACCGCCGCGCCCAAGCTGTCAAAATCTGCTGTTGTGTGACACAAAACTAAGTCCATAGCCGAAAATCCCGCATCTCTCACTCCCACAGTAGCAATTTCTGGTGCTCGGATACCGGATCGGGCGATCGGGCTTTAACTTAACCTTTCCAGTTTTCTGCGCTGTAGCGAACAATGATAAAATTGATTAAAATCTCAAGAGCCGCTAACGCCTGTTTGCGCAACTGAGAATTTGCACGGGCGAGTCGAATTTTATAAGCCGATAATCTCCCGATTGATCGTTGCAAGACTTTCAAAAACTGTAGAATCCCCACACATTCACGCTGGGGAGTGACAATTTTCATCAATCCACCGTCATATCGAAAGGAGAAAAGATGTTATCAATTCTGTTTCAAGTGGTTTTACTAGGTCTCGTGCTACTGTCTTTTGTGATGGTAATTGGCGTCCCGGTTGCTTATGCCTCTCCCCAAAATTGGAATCAGTCTAAAACCCTAATTTCTGTGGGTTCTGCTCTCTGGTTCTTACTGGTTATTGCAGTGGGTGTTTTGAACTTTTTGGTGGTTTAAATCCACTCAATACTATCGAATTAAGAAGGTAAAAGGTAGAAAATTGAAGGCATTCGCCAGCGATTAAAAGCATTCATTATTTGGTAGAAACTCGGATTGTTTTAGACCGTGCGAACCTATATATTTTTGCACTTGAGGTTCAGATGAAATGTTTCGGCTTTCTAACTTTTGCCTTCTCGCCAACAAAAAACTAAAATCTAAAACCTAAAACCTAAAATCTAAGCTAGAAAACTATGACTGTATTCGAGGGAAGTTTTACTCAGACAGAATCTTTGCGGTTTGCGATCGTCATCGGTCGTTTTAACGACATGGTGGTAAACAAACTTTTGGAAGGATGTCAAGATTGTTTGAAACGCCACGGGGTTGATATCAATCCTCATGGAAATCAAGTTGATTTTTATTGGGTTCCGGGATGTTTTGAGATTCCTTTGGTGGCGCGCCAAGCTGCTTTTTCCCGCCGCTACGATGTGGTAATCTGTCTGGGTGCGGTAATTCGCGGCCAAACTCCTCATTTCGATTTTGTAGCTGGTGAAGTTTCTAAGGGAATTGCTGCGGCTGCTTTTCAAAGTGGGGTGCCGGTAATTTTTGGGGTGCTGACAACTGACACGATGCAGCAAGCTTTGGAAAGGGCCGGAATTAAGAGCAATTTGGGCTGGAATTATGCGATGAATGCTTTGGAAATGGGCACTTTGATGCGTCAAGTTAATGGTTTGGGTGGAAGTTCTTACGGGCAATTGACTGCTGCGTCTGCTACGCAAGTGCTTGCGGGTGAAGTTGGTCGGGCGATCGCCCCTGATGTATCCTCGAATCAGATGGTGTAAGAAGACCGAGCGAATTGAATTCGCGTCTACACAAACTTGCACCCACTAGAGAGCGGGTTGAAGAAGACCGGGCGGTTAAAATTAGTAATACTGCGGATATTTTGTTGGTAATTGAGGTTTCGGATTCTACTTTGAAGTACGATCGCGAAACTAAGTTATCTCTCTACGCGGAAGCAGGGATTTCTAATTATTGGATATTTAACTTGGTTGATAATCAACTGGAAATGTACAGCGAACCTGATCAAAAAAGACAAGGAGATTTCAATTATCGATCGCAACGAGTTGTTCTGCCCGATGAAGCTGTTGCAATTCCGGGTTTTCCCGATTTGTCTCTGGATTTGTCTTTGGTGTTTCCAGCCTAATTTAAAAATAAGATACAATCGCTCACAACGGTCGATCGCCTAGATACTGATTTGAGATTTAGTCGATCGGTATTTTGACATTGTGGACGCGAAATTATAGCACACTTCACTTCCTATCTCACGGCTTTATCGCAAACTGCGATAAAGCCGTGTGCCATCTTTGAGCTTGCCGTATAGTAATCGCTAGACAGAGGAAACCACAACATGATCCAAACCATATCCAAAACAATCACGTTTGATGAGTTCGTTGCTTGGTATCCAGAGAACTCTGTCCATAAGTACGAATTACACAATGGAGTAATTGTTGAAATGCCTTTAGGAACCGGCGACCATTCGGAAGTTACGGGTTTTATAACCTCAAAACTAGCGGTTGAAATTGACCGTCGTGAATTACCCTACTTAGTTCCAGGTGACTGCCTACTCAAGCTTTCCCGTGACGAAGCAGGTTATCAGCCAGACGTAATAGTCCTAGACAGAACCGCACTTGCAAACGAACCACGCTGGAAAAAAGAATCTATCATCACGATGGGGTCTTCGGTGCGACTGGCTGTAGAAGTAGTCAGTACGAACTGGCAAGATGATTACCTGGTTAAAGTAGCTGATTATGAAAGACTGGGTATCCCGGAATATTGGGTTGTGGATTATGCTGCTTTGGGCGGCAGACGCTTCATTGGCAATCCGAAACAACCTACTATCTCGGTTTACCAGTTGGTTGACGGGGAATATCAAATCAACCAGTTTCAGGGAGATGACATAGTTGAGTCACTGGCTTTTCCAGAATTGAGGTTGACTGTCGAGCAGATTTTTCGAGCCGGTCTGCCTCCAACTGAGCAAAGCTAGAAGGACTGGGCGATCGGGTATCAAAAGGATATCAAATGGGGCACAAAAGGACACCAATTTAAGGAAAATGTGTCTTCAATAGGAGCTATAATAGTTGAAAAAGGCATCTTGCTTGTGATTGATATTGGTGTCCGATCTCACATATAGTTGAGATATATAATAAATTTATACCGTGCCGTAATGACTACGCCGCCGCATCCGCTGACTCCGACTCCGACACCATCCCCATCGAGTCCAACTCCTGTAGAGCAATCTCCTCCAGTAAATACGCGATCGGGTAAACTCACGCGCAAGGCTGTGATGAATGTTTTAGAATTTGTCTATCAGGTTTTATATGGATTAATGGGTCAGCTTGGGAGAACAGTTTATGGGTCAATTCAGGATGCGATCGCGATCGGCATTATTTTAAAGCTTCCCGGTTTAATCGGTGAAATTATTATCGGTAAAGATTTTTCAGGTTTCGATATTTGTCTGCAAGAAAGCCCTTGGGGTGTATCCCGTTATGCTTGTTTCATTATTGTAGCTTCTGATTTTTTGTTGTGGATAGTTCTCGCAGGTCTAATTATTGGTCGATTTTGGGCAGATTTAAAAGATTTGAAAAATAATCCCTAGGAGATGTTTGATATGACTTTAGTCAACCGCAAACAAATTAGTCTTTATGAAGAAGCTGAATCTGGATTAAATTCTTTAGTCAAACAAACGGCTCAAGTTGGTGTTGGTTTGTTGGGGATGCTGTTGCTGACAGGGGGAAATCCGCCAGCTTTGACAGTAGGGTTAAGTGTAGTTGGAGGAATTGCGTTTGTTGCTTGGAGCGAAGAGAAGCGACTGACTAAATTTTATGCGCGGCATGATTACAAACATAATCATGTCATTGCGAGCGAAATTGAGTTTGAGCTATCACAATTTTCTAACCATAATGAATTAGAATCGCTTGAGTCAAGTGATTTCAATAACTTTTTAGAGCCAATCATTGAAACAGATAATTTATCTGTTTCTATTGTCACAGAGAGCTTGCGTCAAGCACGTCAGAGCTTTAACGCATTTAACGCATTAACCGTAATTTCTGCCTGTCTTAGCACTTTCAGTGGGGTACTCTTATTGTCAGGAAAAGTTTCAGAAGGCGCTGTCGTCGCATGTAGCGGCATGGGGTTAAGTATGGCATTTCTTAAACTTGCAGATGACGCAAACGATCGAATTGACAGCATAACAAAAGAATTAGAGGCTCTCCGTAACTGCTCAAAAACCGCTGAAAAAACACAAAAACCGCTGGTAAATCAGTGAAGAGGAAGGCTGGAACCACCTAAACTCGTTGGCTCTCCTTCAGATTATCTAAAATCACCAGCGGTTATTGAGTAGTTACGGCTCTCCTGATTTTGAGGTTATAAGCCAGCCTTATCAATCATCAATCCATTGCCCTATAAGACTTTCAATTCAATCTTTTGATGAAGCTATCAGCAACCCCCCACTTTTTCACCAAAAGTCCAGGAGAGCCGAATTACATAGATGACAGCAGAGCAACAGCCGAGTTTCGATCGCATTTAGGATATCGACAAAGTATTGAAATGCGATCGAAAAAGTGTCTGCACAACCTTTACCAAATCAAATTTAAACCCGTCAGCGGCATCCTACTATCCCGAGTAATTAGTGGAAGATTTAAATGCAGAGCTGTCGCTGCAATTATCCGATCGGGCATATCAGGAACGCTTGCAGGCGGTATCATTGCTAAAGCATTAACTACTTCAACTGTTAAATCAAATATAACCAAACCGCTAGTACCAGTCAGCAGTTCGGCATCGAGTTGAGTTCTCAAATCAGGCGAAATACGTCCTCTTTCTTGCAAATAAACAATTTCTACCAAACAAACGGTAGGAATGTAAATAACAATTTCTCCGCGATCGCATTCATTAAAAACCCGATTAGCGGCAGCACCCAAACGCGGACTATCTTCAAGATACCAAATTAAAGCATGGGTATCAGTTACAGCATTAGACATTAAATATCCTTTCTGGGAAAATCTCCCCACATTTGACTGCGAACTTCAGCAATGTCTGACTCAGTGATGTCAATTCCTCGCCACAAACCCCGTAAAGACTTGCGCTGTATAGGCGTTTGCTTTGCCAATTCCTGCTCGATTTGAGGAGTCACTCGCTCAATCAAGCGTACTTTGTCTATTAAGTTTAGCTGCTTTGCCAAGTTCAGAACTACTTCTAAAGTAACGGCTGTTTCTGATGCCATAATTTTACCCTAGATATTTTTCTCAGTTTATCATGATTTTATGGCGATCGCCCTTTTCCTGTGAGGTATTGATTGTGTGTGGCACGTCTCGCCTGTACTCTGCGATCGACAAAGCTCGATCGACCTATTGATAGAGACCTCCATCAAATGTTAATCGACCAATGATGGTAATTGATAATTGGTAATTGACGATCGATTCGGGACATATTCCCTCCGCAACGCGAAAACCCATTCCCTCCGCCCTGCTGAGTAATTCCCGGATCAAATCCACGCAACCTTGCAATTTTTGAAATTGTGTGATACTATAAAACGTTCTTAGAAATATCGCAACAGCAAATATTACTGCATGGCAACGAAGCCAACGATCGCATTTACTCACCTCGGTTGCGAAAAAAATCGCATTGATACCGAACACATGATTGGCTTGCTGGCTCAAGCAGGCTATGAAGTCGATTCTAATGAAGAATTAGCCGATTACGTCGTCGTCAATACTTGCAGTTTTATCCAAGCTGCGCGAGAAGAATCAGTCCGCACTTTGGTCGAATTGGCAGAAGCTAATAAAAAAGTAGTCATCACTGGCTGCATGGCACAGCATTTTCAACAACAATTGCTGGATGAATTGCCGGAAGCAGTCGCAATAGTCGGCACGGGCGACTATCATAAAATCGTTGATGTGATGCAAAGGGTCGAAAAGGGCGATCGAGTTTCCCTCGTCTCCAGTGAACCTACTTACATCGCTGACGAAACTACTCCTCGCTACCGCACGACATCGGAAGGTGTCGCCTATCTGCGCATAGCAGAAGGCTGCGACTACCGCTGCGCATTTTGCATTATCCCCCACTTGCGCGGAAATCAAAGGTCTCGCACGATCGAATCTATTGTCGCCGAAGCTAAGCAATTGGCATCGGAAGGTGTCAAAGAAATTATCTTAATTTCTCAAATTACCACCAACTACGGCAAAGATATCTATGGCGAACCGAAGCTAGCCGAACTGCTTCGCGCTTTGGGTGAAGTAGATGTACCTTGGATTCGGATGCACTACGCCTATCCTACGGGTTTAACTCCGCAAGTTGTGGCGGCAATCTGCGAAACGCCCAACGTTTTGCCATATTTGGATTTACCTCTGCAACATTCGCACCCGGAAATTCTGCGGGCGATGAACAGACCTTTTCAAGCTGGGATTAATGATGCTATAGTCGATCGGCTCAAAGCAGCAATTCCCAACGCCGTGATGCGAACAACTTTTATTGTCGGCTTCCCGGGCGAAACGGACGAACACGCAGCACATTTGCTGGAATTTGTCAAGCGCCACGAATTCGATCACGTCGGAGTATTCACATTTTCCGCCGAAGAAGGAACCCCAGCCTTCAGCTTGCCAAATCAACTGCCATCCGTAAAAATGGAAATTTGGCGAAATGCAGTCATGGCGGCACAACAACCTATATCATTGAAGAAGAATCAAGAATCTGTCGGTCAGGTAGTTGATGTCCTGATAGAACAAGAACAGCCAGAGACAGGTGAGTTGATTGGTAGATCCGCCAGATTTTCCCCAGAAGTAGATGGACTCGTCTATGTGACAGGAGAAGCACGGCTGGGATCGATCGTACCGGTGAAAATTACGAGTGCCGATGTCTATGACCTCTACGGTCAAGTCAAGAGTGTTGCTGGAACTGTCACCTGAGACGGTGTGGCGAAAAAAACCGGACACCAATCAAAAAATGATTAGCAGATTGTCCAAGAAAATTAACCATTAGTGCAAGATTGTGCAAAGATATGTAGAAAAGGGGCTGTAAACTTTTTTACCCCCTCTCTGGCAATCGACGCTCCCCGTAGGGGGTGCGGTTATCCCTACAGAACATCAGAGAATTTTAACGAATTTAATGTTTTGTTTCTGAATGTAAAGAGTTATGATGATAACAAGCCAGAAATAAGCGGGGAGAATTTGAGATTGCTTCGCCGTCCGCCCTACACCACAACGGTATCCCGAAAGAGTGTTGAGATGGATAGGCAGTAACGGTCGCTACATCCCCTGTTGAATCCCGCAGGCGACGGATTGCGGGATAGCGCCTGAACTAACAAACCTGTTACTACTATGTAGTGCAGTTCAGTGGGGCTGGTCATCATCCTCACTATAAAATGCCCTAGAGAGAAAGCTTGCAAGTACCTCAAAGGAAGTCCAATGTACTATTTTAAGAATGTTGGAAGTCGATAACCTGATCGCTGGCGGTTGGTATCGGTGATGTCACAAAATCAAAGACGGCTGTCGAATCGGTAAATTTAGTCACCATCGACGGAGCTGCCCTATACTCGATTGCTATTTGAAAAGGTGCGCGCAGGCGCAGCACCATACAGAACTCATAGATGAGTTCCTGCCCTAGAGCAGAAATCCGCATCCGAGTTGGGCGACTTAGAAGGCTAAGACTCGTTATTAGGAGCATTAATGAATTTATTGTTTGAAGGCTTGGGTCTTTCGGAAGAACTCGTTCTCCATCTGGAAACACTCGGCTTTACAGAACCTACTCCCATCCAAGTACAAGCCATTCCGCACCTGTTAGCAGGTCGCGACGTTGTGGGTCAAGCCCAAACAGGAACTGGCAAAACGGCAGCATTCTCGTTGCCCATCTTGGAGCGGATTGATTTAGATGTAACTGCGGTGCAAGCATTGGTGCTAACACCGACTCGCGAATTGGCGATGCAGGTAACTGAAGCCATCCGCGATTTGAGCGGTATCAGCAGCGACGGCCCGGTAAAGGTGGGTCGCTCTCTGCAAGTTCTGACGGTGTACGGTGGTCAATCGATCGATCGCCAAATGCAGCGTTTGAAGCGTGGCGTTCACATCGTGGTCGGTACACCCGGACGCATACTAGATATGCTGAGCCGCGGCAGCCTGAAACTAGACAAGGTAAAATGGCTGGTTTTGGATGAAGCTGACGAAATGCTGAGCATGGGCTTTATCCAAGATGTGGAAAAAATCTTGGATGCTGCACCAAAAGATCGTCAAACGGCGTTTTTCTCGGCGACGATGGAAGCTTCCATTCGGAAATTGGTAACGCGCCATTTGCGCAACCCCATCAACGTCACCGTAGAACAGCCAAAAGCAACGCCGAAGCGCATCAGCCAAGGCGTGTACATGATTCCTCGCGGCTGGTCGAAGGCAAGAGCTCTACAGCCAATCCTAGAAATGGAAGACCCGGAATCTGCACTGATTTTTGTGCGGACGCGGCAGTCGGCGGCGGAACTTACCAGCCAACTGCAAGCAGCAGGTCACAGCGTTGACGAGTATCACGGTAATTTGAACCAAGCACAGCGGGAACGTTTGCTGCATCGGTTCCGCCAATGTCAAGTCCGCTGGGTAGTGGCGACTGATATTGCGGCGCGGGGTTTGGACGTGGATCACTTGACTCACGTGATTAACTACGATTTGCCAGATAGCGTAGAAAGCTATGTTCACCGGATCGGACGTACAGGCCGGGCTGGTCGCGAAGGAACGGCGATTACGCTGATTCAACCTGTTGATCGTCGCAAATTGCGCTTGATTGAACGCCACGTGCGATCGAGCTTGACGGTGCGAAACATTCCGACACGGGCACAAATTGAAGCGCGTCAGTTGGAAAAGATGCAGGGTAAAGTTCGCGAAGCTTTGGCTGGCGAACGGATGGCATCTTTCTTGCCTCTGGTGTCTCAGTTGTCCGAAGAGTACGACCCCCACGCGATCGCCGCTGCTGCTTTGCAAATGGCCTTCGATCAAAGCCGTCCTGCTTGGATGGGCGCTGATTACGCTCAACAAGAAGATCCCCCTATTGGTGGAGAAAACAGCGTCAAGCCAATCTTGATCAAGAAGCGGGCTAAGACTGGTGCGTCGAGCGTTTCTTCTCCTGTTCCCCAGAACAGCTAATTAGTAGGGTGCGCCTCGGCGCACTTTACTTTGAAATATGTGTAGAGATGCGAGATCGCGTCTCTACTTTGTTTTGTTGATCTCTCTCTTCTATTCCTCTGTGTCCTCTGCGCTCTCTGCGGTTAAATCATCCAAAAACAACCGTAAACGATATAAATCAATATGGAAGTTAGCGATCGGACAATTTTTGTAACTAATTCTACGCTAAGAACGTTAATTGATGAATTGGGTACTGAGTGTCAAAATGTCATTACTTTAATCCATCAGCTTCAGGTGCCTTATTTGAGCGATCGACAAAAAGCTGAAATTCTAGCAGAGTTTCTGAGTGCTGCAATTCATCTAAACGTGCACTGTGGAGAGGATTTTCAGACACTAATTGCTGAGGAAATGGCAAAATTGTCGGATGATGATGAAGAGGATTAAGGAGATTTGGGCGATCGCACTTCAGGAAAAAGCCCTCCAGTCAACTCACCGAAGTAAGGTAAGGTGTAGGGTGCGCAATGCGCACCTTATTTTTTAATTTGTTTCGTACTAGCCTTTACGTGATGCTGAATACTCATAAAGTGGCACTGAACGTGCAGGTTTTATTTTTGTTTTGAGTAACTCTTCAATTTGTCGAACAGTCTTCGGTTTTAGGAGAATATCGCCACAGAATGTACAAACCTCTGCGGGAACTTTATCGATTACGACGATTTCACCTTGGTATCGAACAGCGTGAATGATTTCTCGCTCCTCATAAGTACCTGGACATCCTTGAATACTGCATTTCATTCTAATCGCCTCCTAGTGGTGGGAGTTATCCATTTGGGCAGTTTTGGCTCATAAACCGTGATAATAATTAGTAACGGTTGGACAGTAGTACAGACAATGTGCAAGGGACGACTATCTTGAGAAAAACCGCCGAATAAACAGCAAGCACCGCGCTGATGTTGAGGATAGTTTTCTAACAGTTGACCTCTAACTAATGCTTGAATTACTTGATCTAGTGTAATGTTTTCCTCAAGCATCTCTTGCTGTGCGTGGAGAGTCAAGCGAAGGTTATCTGCCCCGGCTTGAAAGCGTATTCGCTCCTGTACTGCCTCTAAATTAGTCGGCTCAAACTCACTCACGAAAGACAGAGATTAAAAACACTAATATTATACTATTTTATCAGGGGCGATCGCCCGGAGGCTGAACTAAGCCCGATCGCACTTCAGGAAAAAGCCCTCCAGTCAACTCACCGAAAGGCTGAAAAACCTAAGAAATAAGCAGGACTGAAGTCCTGACTGCGAACCTGTACGCGGGGATTTTTGGACTGTTGTGTAATATTTTAGTTGAGCTGCGTGCCGACAATAATCTTTTGCACGCGATCGCCCTTAAGTTCCAAAACCAAATTAGAAGCCTTTTGATCATTGCTGTAAATCAACCGAGTCACTCCACCCTGGACAGATTGCGAGCCGTAACCGTAAGTTTTAACAACTTTTTGGGTGCTATCTCCTACCTTGACACCATCAATTGTCAGCAACTTTGGCTTGGTAGTAGAAATTAGATAAACTTTGCCATCCCAGGCTGCTACTGTCAATTTTGAGTAGGTTAGCGTGCGAATCTTGCCGCCGATAGCCTCGCCAGCAGGTTTAGTTTCGTCGCGTTGAGGTTTGCCCAACTTGCGTTTAGCCTCTTCTATAGACATCCCCAAGCGAACTCCGCCAATCCCCAAGCGCGAATAGTCGATCGCCGCCGGCGTTTGTGTCGCGTTCAACATACTTTCTAGGGCCACAACAGTTTGATTCATCGCGGGAATCGGGCGAACTAAAGCAGCAAATCCAAAGCTAGAAATTGCCAGATTAATCATGATGCCAGCGACGGCTGTTGCCACAAATCTTTTTACCATTTTTTTTATAGCTTTATTTGGAAAATTATTCGCGCGATTAGCCGTTACATCCGGATTGATACTAATAATTTCGGGCGAATAGAATTCACTCCTACACAGGTAAAGTCCGAGTTAAGAGGGACTAAAACAGTAACAATATTCATCCCCAAAAATATAACATAGAGAAACCGGGTTTCTGTAGGGGCGTACCCCTGTGTCCGCCCTGATTCGGGATTTGTGAATACCGAACAAAGTTTTAGGTTTAATTAGGGCGACTACTGAATCACCGGAATGGGTGTGATATCCTAACAAAAGCCGTTTCTCCATAAAATCTGCAATTTAGATGATCGCAACAGATTCTACTAAACACCAAAAATCTAAAGCCCTGAAACCGGGTAGCCGCCGCCCCGCTAAAGAACTTTGCAGCGAGTGCGGTTTGTGCGATACATATTACATCCATTATGTCAAGGAAGCTTGCGCTTTCTTAACTCAGCATATCGCAGAACTGGAAGAGGAGATTCACGGGCGATCGCGCAATCTCGACAATCCCGACGATTGGTACTTCGGCGTTAGTCAAAATATGATGGCGGCCAAGAAAAAAGAACCAATTGAGGGCGCTCAGTGGACGGGAATTGTCAGCTCAATCGCGATCGAAATGCTGGAAAAAGGCATTGTTGAAGGCGTTGTCTGCGTCCAAAACACGAAAGAAGACCGCTTTCAACCGATGCCAATAATTGCTAGGAATCGCGAAGAAATTCTGGCAGCAAAAGTCAACAAACCAACTCTGTCTCCCAACCTTTCAGTATTGGAACAAATCGAAAAGTCGGGGATGAAGCGACTGCTAGTAATTGGCGTTGGCTGTCAAATTCAAGCATTGCGCACAGTCGAGAAAAAACTCGGTTTAGAAAAGCTCTATGTTTTGGGAACTCCCTGTGTCGATAATGTCAGCCGTGCAGGCTTGCAGAAATTCCTAGACACGACTAGCCGCTCTCCTGAAACAGTGGTTTCTTATGAGTTTATGCAAGACTTTAACGTTCACTTCAAACACGAAGATGGTTCGAGCGAGAAAGTGCCGTTTTTCGGGCTGAATACTAAGGAATTGAAAGATGTTTTTGCTCCTTCTTGTTTGAGCTGTTTTGATTACGTCAATTCTTTAGCAGATTTAGTTGTCGGCTACATGGGCGCACCTTTTGGCTGGCAGTGGATTGTAGTAAGAAATGACACTGGGCAAGAGATGTTAGACTTGGTAACGGATCAGCTAAACACTCAGCCGGTGATGTCTCAAGGAAACCGAAAAGAAGCGGTTCAGCAAAGCATTCCGGCTTATGAAAAAGGGGTGACTTTGCCGATGTGGGCGGCGAAGTTGATGGGGGTTTTTATTGAGAGAATTGGGCCGAAGGGTTTGGAATATGCGCGTTTTTCAATTGATTCTCATTTCACTCGCAATTATCTGTATGTGAAGCGGAATTACCCGGAGAAATTAGAGGCTCATGTGCCGGAGTATGCTAAGCGGATTGTCGGGCAGTATAAGTTGCCAGAGGTGTAAACTTGTTGTAGGGCGAATCATATCGTGTCCGGTTAATTACTATTAATAAAAAATGTTTGTAGTGAGGACTTTAGTCCTCGGAATGGATGCGGACTAAAGTCCTCACTACAAACCATTTTTTTTGTGGGAGCTAACTTACGCGCACTACTCATTGGGCGATTGAAATTATGCAACTCCAAACCCTGTATATTCGCGCGCATAAGTTGGCTGAAGTCCTAGTACAATATCCTCTTTAGGTACTCCCATTTCTACCAATTCATCAGCAATCTGCCTGTCTGTTTGATTTCGCTGAATCCAGATTTTGCCATTTTTAATATCTAAATGAAACACACAGTTATAAACGCGGCGGTGTGTGTCCCATCCTAAATCAACGACAAGATAGCGATCGTTTTCTTTATCAAAGATTGTTTCTACCTCAATTTCTCCGTTAATTGGTGCTATCTTGCTGTCTTCTATTAGCAGCTTTTGAATGCACTGACGGTAATGCTCTAGTCGATCCATTTGACTATTGCCTCCTGAACTGGGTTGATTTTAGATGCGTAAACTTGTAGGGTGCGTCAGTCAGAAGCTGCTGGATTATTGAACAAATAATGCTAACTGACGCACCCTACAGTGTGCATAAAAATACGATCGCACATTCCTACAAATCAGCCAAATCAGCAGCGTGTTCCTTCAATTCGCCCAAAGAAACGTATTCCAAAGTTAAAGCGTGAGTCGCTGACAAAACCACGCGCGGCGCACATCCAGCATCCATTGCTTCCTTCCAGCGAGAAGCGCACAAACACCAGCAATCTCCAGGCTTCAAACCTGGAAAATTAAATTCGGGTACGGGAGTGCTCAAATCGTTTCCGTTGGATTTGGTGAATTTCAAAAAGTCTTCTGTCAGTTGAGCACAAACGGTGTGAGCCCCAAAATCACCACCGCCAGTATTACATTTGCCGTCCCGATAATAGCCTGTCATGGGCGACGTGCAGCAAGTTTCTAATTTTCCGCCCAGAACATTTGTAGCTTCCGTCACCATCGCAACTCCTCCGCAAAACTCTTCGATCTAATTTTACACAAAAGGTGGTTTTTTATATATTTTTTTCCATTGCAAAGTTGATAAATTTTTGTCCTCTGCGTTCTACTTCTTGTTTTCTAAGCATAACAAATCCCTGGGATTCAAAAAAAGGTCGAGCTGTAATGCTGGCTTCGGTAAACAACTTTTTAATTCCTAAGTCTTGGGCTTTTGACTCAATTTGTGTTAAAATTAGCTTGCCAATTCCTTGTCTTTGAAAGTCTTTGTGGCAGTAGAAGCGATCGATATGACCGTTGATTTCTAATTCTCCAAAACCTGCGATTGTATCGCCCTCTTCTGCTACAAAAGTAAATTTACTGCTTAAGCTTTGCATCCAAATTTCAATGTCGGTGTCTGCCGGTGCCCAAGCATCTACTTGGGCTGTTGTGTAATCGCGGATATTTACTTCGTGTACGGTGTCGTAGAACAGTTTTACAATTTTTTGGGTGTCGCCGATTTCGTAGGTTCGTACTTTCATCAGAATTCGGGTGCAGATTCGCACGATTGGTGGGTTTTTTACGGAGATTGATTGCGGGGTGTTTTGGATTTCGGGCCTTACCCGCCCCGACAAATCGACTCTAAAAATAATTTTACTGCACCCCTTGACAAGCTCTGGTAGTCTGTGCAATGTTAATTATAACAACTGTTCGATATACATTATTTGTCCAAGCTCAGCCACCAAAAGCCTATTTTGTAGTCGGTTATACTATATCGGATGTTCGATATAGGAATATTTAGTCGATCGCCCTTAAATCTCCGATAACCTAGGATCTGGAATAAAAAATCAGAAGATCGATCGACCTATGCCAAAGATAGTTGACCGTGAATTGTACCGCAAAGAACTACTAAACAAATCTTTTGAACTTTTTGCCGAAAAAGGCTATTCATCAGTCACAATGCGCGAAATTGCCTTGGGAATCGGAGTTTCTACAGGTACGCTTTACCACTATTTTTCTAGCAAAGAAAGTCTATTCGAGCAGTTAATTGAATACTTGAGCTATGAAGATACGAAAGAAGAAGCGCTAGCAGAATTGGGAAATCCGCCAACATTAGGAGAAAAAATAGAAACACTGATGGAGTATCTCTATACAAAGGAGGATTATATGCTCAAAGATATGTTAATAACATTTGATTTTTGCAAGCACAAAACTCGCAAAGAGATTGACAATAATCAGGCACTCCAGCAAGCAGGAAAGCGTTACAAAGAGGCAGTTTTTTGCTATTTGGGAATTTCCGATCCAGCAGTTGCTGTATTTATCATCAACTATATTGACGGATTGGTAGCAAGAAGGTTTTATCAAGGTGAAAGTATATCTTTTTCTGAACAATCGAATTTATTAAAAGAAATGCTTCTAGCTTATTTAGAAAAAAAACAACCGCAAATATAGGAGGAATATGAATTTTCAATCTTTCATCAAGCCTAAAAATCCATTGGTAATGGGATTGGTAATTGCTGGCGCTGCTATTAGCGTCGGTACAACTTTTTACGGGATTTCTCAATTTGGATCTTTAGCTAAAAATGCTGAACCTTTGCCAGCAGAAACACCTGCGCCAAGGAAAATCACGGCATTGGGAAGATTGGAACCCCTGGGCGAAGTGATTCGCTTGGGAGTGTCGCAGACGTTGGATGGCGATCGCGTGGCGAAACTTTTAGTCAAAGAGGGCGATCGCGTGAAAGCAGGGCAGTTGATCGCGATTTTGGATGCGGGCGATCGGCTAAAATCTGCTTTAGACGAAGCCAAAGAAAAGGTAAAAGTTGCTGAAGCCAGTTTAGCAAAGGTAAAAGCCGGTGCCAAGTCGGGAGAAATTGCAGCACAATCTGCCACAATTGGCAAGCTAGCAGCAGAATTGCAAGGAAACCGGGTGGCGCAACAAGCAACAGTCGATCGCATCCAAGCGCAATGGCAAGGTGAAAAAACCGCACAGCAAGCAACTATCAGCAGAATAACCGCACAATGGCAAGGAGAAAGGAAAGCACAAACAGCAACAATTAGCCGCATAACTGCACAGTGGCAAGGAGAAAAAACAGCACAAACTGCCGCAATTAACAAATTAAAAGCCGAGTCTAATAATGCAGAAACCGAATATCTGCGGCACAAACAACTTGTTGCAGAAGGCGCAATTTCTAAATCCGTAATGGATAGCAAACGGCTAGCATTAGAAACAACTCGCCAGCAAGTTAAAGAAGCCGAAGCAAATCTCAGCCGCATCAACAATACAGCAAAGCAACAGCTTGAAGAAGCCGAAGCAAATCTTGCCAGAATTAACAGTACAGGAATTCAGCAACTTAACGAAGCCGAAGCCAATCTTGCCAGAATTAATAGTACAGCAATCCAGCAACTTAACGAAGCCGAAGCCAATCTCGATCGCATTAAAAATAGTGGTAGCGAACAAGGGAAAGAAGCCCAAGCAACTCTCGACAAAATAGGCGAAGTGCGGCCCGTAGATATCCAAGCAGCGCAAACCGAAATCAACAGCGCCATCGCCCAAGTCAAGCGCGCCCAAACCGAATTAAATCAAGCTTACATCCGCACTCCGAACCCCGGAAAAATCCTCAAAATTCACACTCGCCCCGGAGAAAAAATCAGCGATGACGGAATTGCAGACGTGGGAGAAACGCAGCAAATGGTAGTCGTCGCCGAAGTTTATCAAACGGACATCAGCAAAATTAAGGTTGGACAACAAGCAGGCGTTACTAGCCAAGCATTTTCAGGAGAATTAGCAGGAACAGTTAAAGAAATTGGGTTGAAAGTTAGTAAGCAAAACGTGTTTAGTAACCAGCCGGGAGAAAACTTGGATAGCCGAGTTGTGGAAGTGAAAATTCACTTAAATCCTGAAGCTAGCAAACAAGTTGCAGAATTGACCAATTTGCAGGTAATGGTAGCAATTCAGAAGGACTAAAGTCCTCACTACGAACCTTTGATAATTGAAAGTTATGACAGAATTTGGGCCTGATCCAAACCGACCTTATCCGATGGCAGACCAGCGCCGGGTTTGCTTTATCAAAAACTTTGTTAAATCGCCCAATATTATTGTCGGCGATTACTCATATTATGACGATCCAATAGATCCAGAAAACTTCGAGAGAAACGTACTTTACCATTACGGGAGTGAGAAATTAATTATTGGTAAATTTTGTGCGATCGCCACCAACGTCAAATTTATCATGAACGGTGCAAATCACAAACTCCACGGCATTTCTACCTATCCATTTCCTATTTTTGGCAACGGCTGGGAAACGGCGATGAATCTATTAATTGAACTACCAAGTAAAGGCGATACTGTCATCGGCAATGATGTTTGGATCGGTTATGAATCGGTGATTATGCCGGGAGTTAAAATCGGCGACGGTGCAATCATTGCTGCTAAATCTGTTGTGGTAAAAGATGTTCCCGCTTACACCGTTGTCGGTGGAAATCCCGCAGGTTTAATCAAGCAGCGTTTCAGTGATATTGAGGTTGCACAACTGTTAGAAATTCGCTGGTGGGATTGGGAAATTGACAAGATTTCGCGCAATATTAATTTAATTATGCAATCTGATATTCCAGCGCTGAGTAATGCTGAGTAAAATTTACAAACTCCGCATAAAGTAGGGTGCGCACTGCGCACCTTACGAAATTACAAAATTCCCAATCTGCCCACTCCGACTAAGGCTATGGTGCGCAGTGCACACCCTACAAAACTACCAATTCCCAAAATATATGTTTCGCAAAACACCCCTTGCTTGGTTGCAAGTAACTAGAGAAAAAACTCGTCTTGCTGTTGCTATCGCCGGAATTGCCTTTGCAGATATTCTAATTTTTGTGCAACTCGGCTTTCGAGATGCACTCTTCGACTCTGCTGTTAAACCGCACGAAAGTCTACAGACAGATTTAGTTTTAATTAATCCTCAATTTGAAACTTTTGCTGCGGTAAAACAGTTCAACAGAGAGCGAATTTACCAAGCACAAGGAGTTGCAGGAGTCAAGTCCGTAAGTTCATTATATATTGGGATGGGACAGTGGCGAAATCCGACAAACCGCACTACGCGAGGGATTTTGATTTTTGGGATTGATCCGGGAAGCACAACATTTAATTTGCCGGATGTCAATCAAAAGCTAGCTAAAATTCAAATGTTCAATAATGTGTTGTTTGACCAAGCTTCTCGACCTGAATATGGCGAGATTGCGAATATATTTAACAAACAATCTACCCTCGAAACTGAACTCAACAAACGCAATATTAAAGTGGGAGGAGTTTTTACTCTCGGTACTTCCTTTGTGGCTGACGGTAATGTGATTGCTAGCGATTCTACGTTTATGAACTTATTTCCCGACCGCAAACCGGATGAAATTGATGTCGGTTTAATTCAATTAAAACCGGGGGCTGATATCCTAAAAGTTCAGTCTATGTTGAAAGCTATATTGCCGGATGATGTCAAGGTTTTAACTTTAGCGGAATTTGCCGAAATTGAAAAGGCTTATTGGGGAAATGCTACTCCGATCGGCTTTATTTTTGGATTCGGTACAATTATCGGATTCATTGTTGGTCTGATTATTGTTTACCAAATTCTTTACTCGGATGTTTCGGATCACTTGGCTGAGTACGCGACTTTAAAAGCTATGGGATATAGCGATCGCTATTTAGTCGGAGTTTTAGTTCAGGAAGCTTTGCTATTAGCTGTCTTGGGTTTTATGCCGGGAATTGTTTTGGCTAACGGGCTGTATTCTTTGGCGCAATCTGCTACTTTACTGCCAATTTCGATGACGGCAAATCGAGCGACTGTTGTATTGGGTTTGACGATTGTGATGTGTACTGGTTCTGGGGCGCTTGCTTTGCGGAAATTGCAATCAGCCGATCCGGCAGACATTTTCTAGAACACAATAAAACACTTGTATCACACAGTAAATTAGGTTCGTAGTGAGGACTTTAGTCCGCAGAAAAGAGAGGACTAAAGTCCTCACTACGAACCCTTTCATAAATTAGGTTCGTAGTGAGGACTTTAGTCCGCATCCAAGAGAGAACTAAAGTCCTCACTACAAACATTTGTAATCTCTCGTAAAAAAGCACAAAAAATTACCATGCAAACCCTAAACTCTCCCGCAAACTTCGACCCAACCATCACAGCTAAACCAGTAATTTCAGTAAAAAATCTCAACCATTACTTCGGTCAAGGCTCTCTCAAAAAACAAGCCTTATTTGACATAAATCTCGACATTAACCCTGGGGAAATAGTGATTATGACGGGGCCCTCGGGTTCGGGGAAAACAACTTTATTGACGATGTTAGGCGGCCTACGTTCTGCTCAAGAAGGGAGTCTCAATATTCTGGGGCAAGAAATACGCGGCGCTAGTAAGAATCAGTTAACTAAACTCAGAAAGCAAATTGGTTATATTTTTCAAGCACATAACTTGATGACATTCTTGACAGCTAAGCAAAATGTGCGGATGTCTTTGGAATTACATAAGGAAATGCTAAATCAGAATATGGATGCTTTGTCAATATCAATGTTGGAAGCTGTGGGTTTGGGGGAACGCGTAAATTATTACCCAGAAAATTTGTCGGGAGGACAAAAACAAAGGGTGGCGATCGCCCGCGCGTTAGTCAGCCACCCTAAAATAGTATTAGCGGATGAACCAACCGCCGCTTTAGATAAACAATCCGGGCGAGATGTCGTAGAAATTATGCAGAAACTAGCAAAGGAACAAGGCTGCACGATTTTGCTAGTGACGCACGACAACCGGATTCTCGATATTGCCGATCGAATTATCTACATGGAAGACGGGCGTTTAGTGACAAGTTTAGCCGATCGACCTCAATAGGATTACTCACTACTTAGCCGGGCCCACAGCCTCGATCGCAGCTTCCAGGGCGATCGACACATGAGTCCAATGAGTCCCCCCTTGACAAAAAGCCACATAGGGTTCTCGCAGCGGCCCGTCAGCCGAAAACTCGGAGGTACTCCCATCAATAAAAGTACCTCCAGCCATCACCAACTTACTTTCATAGCCGTGCATCGGAGCTGGAATCGGATCTAAATACGAGCCCACAGGGGAATTTTGCTGAACCGCCTTACAAAAGGCAACTAACTTATCGGGACAACCAAATTCGATCGCCTGAATCACATCTCTGCGCCTCGCCAAAGGAATCGGATTCACCCGATAACCCAACTTATAAAAAACATAAGCCGTCAAATGATTGCCCTTCATCGCCTCCCCCACAAAGCCGGGAGCCAGAAACAAACCCTGAAACAGCAGCCGATTCAAATCAAAAGTTGCGCCGCCGCTGCTGCCAATTCCCGGTGCCGTCAAGCGACAAGTTGCCGCTTCCACCAGATCGGCCCGGCCGGCGACGTAACCGCCAGTAGGAACGATCGTACCCCCCGGATTTTTGATCAAAGAACCAGCCATCAGATCCGCACCCACAGCAGTAGGTTCGCAATCATCAACAAATTCTCCGTAACAATTATCAACAAAGCAAATTGTGTTAGGATTCTGATGTTTGACTATTGTGACGATTTTTTTAATCTCAGAAATAGACAGACTCGATCGCCAAGAATAACCGCAAGAGCGCTGGATAAAAACCAGGCGAGTTTTTGCAGAAATAGCAGAACTCAATGCCTGCCAATCCACACTTCCTTCGCAAGTTAGAGGCAACTCACGGTAAAGGATGCCAAACTCAATTAGTGAACCTTGACCTTGCCCCCGCAAGCCGATCACCTCTTCTAAAGTATCGTAGGGAGAACCAGCAACTGCCAACATTTCGTCACCAGGACGTAGGATGCCAAACAGAGCACAGGCGATCGCGTGAGTACCCGAAACAAACTGTACCCGCACAGCCGCGGCCTCGGCCCCTACCACTTCGGCAAACACCCCGTCCAAAGTTTCCCGCCCTAAATCATCGTGGCCGTAACCCGTAACACCTGCAAAATGGTGGACTCCAACCCGGTGGCTGCGAAAAGCTTTTAAGACTCTTTGAAGATTTTGCTTGACTGTCGCGTCAATACCAGAAAAAATCTGAAAGAGTGCCTGTTCTGCTTCCTGTAGCCGTGAAACGCTATTCATCTATACCTCGCTCACTATTTGCGTGCGCGCTGCTGATTATCGCGTAAATGCGGCCCCTAGTTTGTAAACATAATATCTTCATGACGATCGCAACTTCCAAAAAAACTTCTCCTGATTGGCCTGTCATAGGCTTTATGGCCTTCCTCCATATCGGTGCTTTATTTGCTCTCCTACCCGCCAACTTTAGCTGGTCTGCCGTCGGCTTCGCTGTATTCCTGCACTGGGTAACAGGTGGCCTAGGAATTACCCTCGGATTTCACCGTCTCGTCACCCACCGCAGTTTTCAAACACCCAAATGGCTCGAATATTTCCTAGTTTTCTGCGGCACGCTTTGCTGCGAAGGCGGCCCCATCGACTGGGTAGGAATGCACCGGTTGCACCACATACATTCTGACACCGAAAAAGATCCTCACGATTCCAATCAAGGCTTCTGGTGGAGTCACATGGGTTGGATGATGTCGGATATACCGATTAGAGCTGAAATCCCCCGCTTTACAAAAGACATTAGCGACGATCCAGTATACAAGTTTCTCCAAGCATATTTTATCCCGATCCAAATAGTCTTCGGTCTCTTAATCTACTTATTAGGCGGCTGGTCCTTCGTGGCTTGGGGCGTATTTATGCGGATTGTAGTGGTATTCCACTGTACTTGGCTGGTCAATAGCGCTACCCACAAATTCGGTTATCGCACCTACGAGTCTGGCGATGGTTCCACCAACTGCTGGTGGGTAGCTGTACTCACCTACGGCGAAGGCTGGCACAACAACCACCACGCCTTTCAATACTCAGCTCGCCACGGTCTTCAATGGTGGGAAATCGACATCACCTGGATGACAATTCAACTGCTGCAAGCGCTCGGTTTGGCAACCAAAGTGAAATTAGCCGAAAAATAGTAATTTGGTAATTGGTAATTGTTGACTGCTCTCCTGTCAACTGCCAACGGCTTCCTTTGCCTAATTAGTCAATTTTCGCGATCGGGTTTTGGTTGGGTTGAACTGAGGTTAAATCGTGTTGTGCGATCGACCCAACCAAATCCAGAATCAGTTATAATAGACTTTGGAACAAAAAATTTTGTTTAGCAACCAAAATTTTCCATTTCAAAATAAAACGGTAAATGTTTTTCAATCCTCAACCAAAACCTATCATTCATTTTTTATTAGTTTGGTCAAATATGCAGCAAAACAGTTGACTGCTGAACCCAAACTATTCTGCGTAAATCCAGCTCGGCATCTAATCAAAATCAAAAAAAGAATGACAATAGCAACACAAGACAAACTTCAATACAATTGGAAGCACGTTATTAGTTTAGCAGGACTTCACATCGGCGCTTTGTTCGCATTGCTTCCGAGTAACTTTAACTGGACAGCAGTTGGTTTAACAGTATTTATGCACTGGATAACCGGCGGTTTGGGAATAACTCTCGGATGGCATCGCCTGCTCACCCACCGCAGTTTTCAGACACCAAAATTCGTAGAATATTTTCTAGCATTTTGTGGAGCCCTGGCCTGTCAAGGAGGAATAATTGATTGGGTTGGGCTGCACCGCTTGCACCACACCAACTCTGACCAAAATGCGATCGACCCTCACAACGCCCAGAATGGTTTTTGGTGGAGTCACATCGGCTGGATGCTGTATAAAGGCCCCGCTCACGCTGAAATTTCCCGCTGCACAAAAGACATTTCGAGCGACCCATTTTACCAATTTTTGCAAAATTACTTTCTCCCGATCCAAATCGTCTTTGGCGTGTTGCTTTACTTAGCAGCAGGCTGGTCATTTGTAGTTTGGGTAATTTTTGCCCGCTTAATTTTGGTATATCACTGCACCTGGTTTGTGAATAGCGCCACTCACAAATTTGGCTACCGCACATACGAAACAAAAGATAGTTCTACTAACTGTTGGTGGTTGCAGTTTTGACTTACGGCGAAGGCTGGCACAACAACCACCACGCTTATCAATACTCTGCCCGTCACGGTATGAAATGGTGGGAATTTGACTTCACTTGGATGACAATTCAATTTTTGGAAGCAGTAGGTTTGGCTAGTAAGGTGAAATTACCACCAGCAAAATAAGCTGTTGCGGCATTTAGATTGAATTTTTGGGGCGGGCTAGAAGCCCACCCCACAATAATTTAAATGTCGATTAACTAAAAAGATTAGTGAGCAGTAAAAACTACAAACTTAGGAAATAATGTCATTGCGCTTCGGGAAAGCAATCGCAGGGACTTGAGATTGCCATCCATAGCTCAATACGGTTCACTTAAGACAGTCCGTTGGGAAAACGACGTTAAAAATAGACACGCTCGTTTGCTTCGTGGGTACACTCGCAATGACAAAAAAAGCGTTAAGTAAACCGTATTGATCCATAGCTCACAATTAAAAAAACATAATCCAATACACTTGGGACAAGAACCATAAATAAAATTAGCAAAAAAAAGTGCTAACCCAAGCATATTTACTAATGACAAATGACAAATGACAAATGACAAATGACTAATAACTAATAACTAATTAGCCCGTTTTTGATCGCCCCTACCGCGCAAATATTCTGCTAAAAACGCCAATCCTCCCGAACCTACTATCAACAGTACGCTGAGAGCATTAATATCAGGTTTCACCCCAGTCCGAATCCGACTAAAAATTTCCATCGGTAGAGTTGTAGTTCCGCTACCTGCGGTAAAACTCGCAATCAAAAAATCGTCCATGCTGAGGACAAAAGCCAGCAAGCAACCAGAAACAATACCAGGTAATAATTGAGGTAATAAAACCTGAATAAAAGCCTCAACTGGTGTCGCCCCCAAATCCAAGGCTGCTTCTTCTAAAGACGGGTTTAAATCTGCCAATCTAGTAGAAACAGCTAGGGCAATGTAAGCCAAACAAAATACAACGTGAGCCGCGACAATTGTCCACAAACTGAGGGGAATAGCCAGCGCTGCTAAAAATACCAAAGTAGCAACTGCGCTGGAAATATCTGGAATAATAATCGGCAAATAGGAAACTCCCTGATATAAACTTTTGCCGGGAAAGCGGTAGCGGGCTAAACCAACAGCCATGAGAGTTCCGAGTACAGCCGAGATTGCTACTGCACAAACAGCCACTGTTAAACTGTTTCTCAGAGCAACTAAAATCCGCGTATCGCTAAATAATTTAACGTACCAATCTAAAGTAAATCCTTCCCAGCCGGCGCTAAAACGCGATTTGTTAAAGCTGTAAAATGTGAGTACCAGGATGGGCAGGTACATATAAAAAAACATCAAAACGGCAAATATTACTTGCCAAGAAATCTTAAATTTAGGTTTTAAGTACATATCGGGTGGTATTTCCTCCTGTGGATTGTCGGCTGTGTTTTCCATATCTTGGAAATGGGTAATGGGTAATGGGTAATGGGTAATGGGTAATTGGTAATTGGTTTTTGTCAGTAGTTATTTGTTATTTGTTATTTGCAAGCAACTACTAATAACCAGTAACCAATAACCAGTAACCAATAACCAATAACCAATGACTAATGACTAATGACTACTGACTAATGACTTCTTAAACTGCATTACGATCGCCATATTTGAGTAAAAGTGCAATTCCGATACTCACTGCAAAAATTAATACCATACTCAGAGCCGATCCTAGCCCCCAATTTTGAGTCGCCCCCAAAAACTGATTGTAAATTAAACGAGCCGCCGTCATGCTGGAAGCTCCACCGAGCAACTCTGGATCGACAAAATCGCCCAAACAGCTAATAAATACTAGCAAAGAACCAGCCGCAATCCCCGGCATCGTCTGCGGTACTGTCACTTTCCAGAAAGTTTCTACCGGATTCGCGCCCAAATCCTGAGACGCTTCTAGTAACCTGCGATCGAGCTTTTCCAAAGAAGCGTAGAGAATTGTCACGATATAGGGCAAATAGCTGTAAGCCATGCCGATGAGAACGGCGGAACTTTGATTTAGCAATTCTAGAGGAGGTATGCCCAAAAGTCCCAGGAGCGAGTTGAGAACGCCCGTAGGACGCAGAATTGTAATCCAAGCGTACGATCGTAAAAGTGAAGAAGTCCACAGCGGCAACACAAAGCCCAACAAAGTTAAATTTCGCCACTTGGGCGAGACATTGAGGGCTATCCAGTAAGCGACGGGAAATCCCAGCAATAAACACAGAATAGTCGTTCCCGTGGCGAAAAAGAGCGATCGACCCATCACCTGCAAATTCAGCGGTTCAAACACTCGCAGGTAATTGCCGATTCCCGAAGGATTCACCAAATCTCCCGGCTTAATATTCGGCACCAAACTAAGCTGAAAAATCACCAGAGTTGGTATTACTAATAATAAAATCAGGAATAAGCCAGAAGGGCCAAGCAATGCCAGTGGCCCAGCCCAAGATGACCAGGGAGAAACAGTTTCAGCCTTCGACGAAGAACTCGGAGGAGTAGGAGGAGGAGCTTGAGTGGAAACAGCCATAAATAAGTGTTTTGATTTTTGAGTTGTGATTGCTAGGGGCGGGCGATGCACTGCCGAAGGGTTCACCAACAATAATCGCCTAAAATAAACAATTTCATCAGCCCGCCTCACCCCACGGTAAATCGAAGTGTACATTAAATTTATGGCAAAAATTAAGATTAGCCGCTGGTTAATTTAGTCCAATAGCGATCGTACACTTCCATAAATTTCCCTACAGGAGCCACACCTTCGCAATTTTTCAACACAGCTTCCGAAGGGAAAAGAATTGGGTTTTCCCGGACTTCCGGCGACAATAAACTAAAAGCATCTTCCGAAGGAGTTGAAAAACTCAACCGCTCTACTAAAGAAGCAGCAACATCTGGTTGCAGCATAAAGTTAATCCATTTATAAGCTGCTTCGGGATTCGGAGCACCTTTAGGAATTACTAAAGTGTCAGTCCATAGGGAAGAACCGCTGCTTGGCACAACGTAGCGCAATTTGTCATTATCTGGAATTACTTCATTGGCATCAGAAGAGTAACACATGGCTATCTTCAAATCCCCAGTCAGCATTTGTGGCCGCCAAGCGTCTGTCGTAAAAGAGGCGATCGACGGTTTTAACTCTACCAACTTTTCGTAAGCTTTTTTGACTTGCTCTGGATTCGTAGAATTCAGGGAATAGCCCAGCATCCGTAACGCAGCGCCCATGACTTCTCGAACATCACTGGCGAGCGTCATTCGCTTTTTCAACTCCTGTTTGTGTTTCCACAAATAACTCCAATCTTCTGGAGATTCCTTGAGCTGTTCGCTGTTGTAAATTAGGCCTGTGGTTCCCCAAGCCAAAGCTACGCTGTAGCGGTTTCCTGGGTCATAGACAGGGTTTTGGAACTGCTTTTTTAGCCGATCGAGTCCGCCTAAAATCGAGTGGTCTAATTGGCTCAACAGACCTAGCTGCGCCATCTGAATCACCATGTAGTCAGACGGGTAAATGATGCTGTAAGCCCTGCCGCCCCCAGCTTGAACTCTAGCCAGCATCTCTTCGTTGGAGCTAAATACGTCTGCAACTACGCGGATGCCTGTTTTTTCGGCAAAGCGATCGAGCAAAGCTTTATCGGTATAGCCAGCCCAAGTGTAGATAAAAAGTTGGTCAGCATTACCTTTGACGGGAGGGGCAGATTGTACGTCTGCAAGTCTCCAGCCGCAACTAGAAAGGGCTAAGCCGGAGATTGTCGCCGCCGAATTTTTTAGGAAATGACGACGTGTAGAATTAGCCCTGCAAAACCTGGAAATTGGTAGATTAGTTGGAGGCACAGTTTGATTTTAGATTTCTGATTTTAGATTTTTGATTCAGGAATGGGAATTGGGAATTGAGAATTGGTAATTGGTAATTGGTAATTGGGAATTGGGAATCGGTAATTGAAAAAGGTTGAATTATTTTTTTCCTTCTTCCTTCTTCTTTCTTCCTTCTTACTTCTTCCTTCTTCTTTCTTCCTTCTTACTTCTTCCTTCTTCCTTCTTCCTTCTTCCTTCTTCCTTCATAATTATTTTCGATCGCCCAAAGCGAGACAATCAGTAGTTCCCCAGTAAGCATAAATCGGCGTATGCGGGTCTGGGAAAGTGCCACCTGTATTTGGCTGGCGCACCGTAATTTTATCGCCCGACGACAACTCAACCACGTAATGAACGTGGGTACCCATGTACATAATATTTTTGAGTCGCCCTTCAAAACAGTTGACCGAAACTTCCGGTTGGTAGAGATTCAAATATACTTTTTCGGGCCGGACGCTAACCTTCACAGAATCGCCGATGACACCACTCCACATATCTGACTGCTGAACGATTATTTTCAGATTAGTTGATGTGCGAACTGTGAGAGTCGATCGGTCGATCGACTCCACAGTACCAGAAAACAAATTCGTATCACCAATAAAATCCGCCACAAAAGCCGACTGGGGGCACTCATAAATTTCTTCAGGAGAGCCAATTTGCTCAATCCTGCCCTCGTGCATCACCGCAATCCGGTCAGACAGACTCATCGCCTCTTCTTGGTCGTGAGTCACCATCACAAAAGTCAAACCCAATTCTTGATGCAAATTTGACAATTCCAACTGCATCTGCTTGCGCAACTTCAAATCCAGGGCACCGAGGGGCTCATCCAGCAGCAGAACCGCCGGTCGATTTACCAGAGCTCTCGCCAAAGCCACCCGCTGCTGCTGGCCGCCCGACATTTGACCAGGAAACCTGTTGGCGAAAGATTCCATTTTCACCAACTGCAAAACTTCCCGTACCCGTTCTTCAACTTCCGCTTTCGGCAGCTTTTTAATCCGCAATCCAAAAGCGATATTGTCCCAGACATTCATGTGTCCGAACAAAGCATAGCTTTGAAACACAGTATTTACCGGACGGCGGTAAGCCGGAGTGTTAGTCATCGACTGGCCGCGAATCATCAATTCGCCCGCCGAGGGAGTCTCGAAACCAGCGATTAACCGCAGCGTCGTAGTCTTACCACAGCCGGAAGGGCCGAGAATGCTAAAAAATTCTCCTTGGCGAATGCTGAGGTCAACTCCGCGAACTGCGGTTTCGCCGTTAAATACCTTAAAGACCTTGCGGAGTTCAACGTCAAGCGCTGTATCCGTTGCTGTCGTACCTTGGTTGAGTGCTGTCTGAAACATATTCGCCCTTTCCTGGGAGTAATGCACGCTGCTTAAATACAGTTTAACTTTAGACTTTTCTGTATTTTAGGCGAGGAATGTTGGAATTGAGAGGTTTTGGGATTTGTTCTTTAAATTCTATCCCAGAGCGCACCATTCTCAGCAACAGGCAAGATGCCTGTTCCACAAGAAAATTCACTCTTTGTGGAACAGGCATCTTGCCTGTTCATAAAAGGCTTATTGAGAATGGTGCAACATCTCAGAGCGACCGGACATCTATTGATTCTCAGGACTTGGTGTGGGAGTGGGAGAGGGTGTTTGCGGTTTCTCTGGTTTGGGCGCTTCTGCTTTTTTCCACTCTGACAAAGGTCGCTGGACGGCATTTTTAAAGTCAAAAGGCACTAACAGCACAGGCAAATTTTCGGCTGAATTTTGAGGGGGCGCTTCCCCCGGATTTGCTCTAGCATACAAGAAGCGGCCACTAAAGTCTGTTTTGCCTAAAACTAGGCGGTGAGTTTCCTGGTTGTCCAGCTTGACTGTGACTGTAGCTTGGGGTTTATCTAGACCGAATTCTGGCAGTTGAGCGGCTGTAATATTAATTGTACGATCGCTCTTTCCTGTTGCCAGCCTGTCTAACAAAAAATCCACTGATGCCTGACTCGCGTGTGCTTGCACTGGCAATTTCATTTCCCAGTTAGAATTGCCTCCTTTTGTAGCATAAACTCTTTCAAAAGTCAAGATTTTTTCGGGAGTTTTCACTGTAAAGAATTGTACGCGATCGGACTTGAAGGTAAAAATCTTCTGTTTTTCATCCTTAGCCGCTTCCTGCTGCGGAGAAACTTGCATCTCGTACAAAGAAACTAACCCAATCATGCTTAGCGCAACGGCTATCAATATGAATGTATTTTTCTGCAATTTCATAAGTAGTTCGCAATTATCTTCTCTTCCACCAGATAACGCCGCCAATTCCTAGTCCGAGTAAAGGCCAAATTAGCCAACCTAAAACCAGTAATCCTACTTGGACGGTAGTCATGTTAATGCGACGGTTTGTCGCTTTTTTCGGACTGATAGAAAAGCTTTGTTGGTCTGGTTTACTCAACCAACTAACTGAGTTGAGAAACACGTCGCTATTCAGTTGTTGGTCAAACCAACCGTTAGTCACAAATTGAGATGTACCTATCACTACCATGCGGGCTATTTTTCTAGGAGTTGAAGGCGCAGCAGGAGTTGACTTTGGACTGGGTGATGCTGTGGGTGATGTTGTGGGTGATGTTGTGGGAAATATTTCTGTTGTTGGTGTCGGAGATGTTGTCGGAGATGTTGTCGGTGTTGGCAAACTTTCTAGTGTGGGTGTGGGAGATGTTGTGGGAGTTGCTGCGGGTGTTGGCGAAGTCGTCGGTAATGCTGGAGGTGTAGCTTCTTGCGAAACAATTACTGAGTAGCTGATTGGGGAAGCTGTCGGTGATGTTGTTGGTGATGGTGATGTTGTTGGTGATGGTGATGTTATTGGTGATAGTGATGTTGTGGGTGATGGTGATGTTGTGGGTGATGGCGTGACGGATGTGGGTGAGGGTGAGGGTGAGGGTGAGGGATTTGATGGAGTGCTGTCAGAAGCCGATCGAACTAAAGCCACACCTAATAATAACGGGCCTTGTCGATCGGTCTTCGGATCGAACTCCAATTTCTTAGTCGTCAAATCGCTTTCCGCCCAACTTTCCTGACTCGTCCAAATCAGCGGTTTTTCCTCTATCCCTACTACTTGCGAGGTTTCCAAAGCACGCGCAAACGGATAAAATGAAATACCGCTACCAAAACTTCGAGTAATCGGATGTTCGCCGTAACGCCTGACTGTGGGAACCGTGGGGCCCAGGCCGAATCTTTGACCAGTACCCGAAGCATCGATAGCCAAACGGGTGTCTAGTTTTATGCCCCATTCTTGCAGCATTTTGTCCAATCCCGTATTAATTCCGGGGTCTACCATTAAGAATAAACTGCCTCCGCGATCGAGATAAGCTTTTAGTGCTTTAATTTCTGTATCTGAAAATGGTTTTTCCAGTCCAGCCATAATTAAAGCATCTGCATCTTCTGGTATTTGTTTACTTTCTGCCAAATTTAGCGTTTTGGCATTATAGTATTTGTCTTTCAGGGCTTTTTCAGCTTGCTGAATTCCGCCTTGGCCTTCCTTTATCGGGCGTTCTCCTTTGCCTTGCAAAAAGTAGACAGTGGGATTGCGGGTACTGAGTATTTCTTCTAAGCCATTGGTAAGTTTTATTTCAGAAAGTCCTTGATTCGGGTCACTACCAAAAGCAGTGCCACCTTTTTGCAATACCTGTTTTTTGTCGCCGGATTGTAGGTAAACTTCTCCGATACTGGTAATGCTAAATTCCCGGGCTTTTCCCGGTTGGGCCTGCGGGTCTACAAACTCGAATTGGAATTTTTCACCTCCCTGGCGTTTGTAGCTTTGCAGCAATTCTTTAATTTGGGGGTTTTGGATGGGGTCAAATACCCAAACTTTGACTGGTTGTTGGAGGTTTCGCAGGATTTGTTGAGTCTGGGGGGCGAGGGTAAATTGTTGGCTTTCCGTTAAGTCGATGCGGACGGGATAGCGAAAGGCTATGAAGTTAATTACTCCGAGAATTGCAAAGACGGCGAGGGTAGCAATCAGGGCGTTGGTGCCGGCTTGAGTGGAACGCTGCCCCCAAAAGCCTTGTTCGTTAGTTAAATATAGCAGCCAAAGTGCGATCGTCACTATGCCGGCAATCACTAAACCGACTGTCAGGGGTTCCCATGCTGCGGATAGGAGTCTTGCTGTTAACCCGGCTGCGGTGAGGAGAGGGCCCAGCCAAAAAATGTATTTCCAATTTGTTTTGCTAATTTTCATAAGGTAAATATTGGGTAACAAAATTCCGGTTCGAGAATATTATTCTATATCGCATTAGCCTGCAACCATGCTGTTAAATCTGACTGATGCTTGAAATCTAGCACGGCATCTCCTAATTCTTCTAATTCCTCCAAACCTAATTGACGAATACAGTTTTCTGTTTCTGCTTGGATTGCGCCTAAACGCCGCACGAGTTGACGCAATATTAAGGAGAGTTGAGCAGTTTTTGTCACCTGGTCTCTTGCTACATCTATAGCAATCTGCTGGTCTTGAATCCACACTTCTTGGTTTTGCAATTTGGTTAATTCTGCCTGAGTGAAGTTGTCTTCGCTGGCAATTTTCAAAGCTTTATTAATTTCGGGAACTGCACTCAGTGTTTCTGGTAATGTTTCTAAAGTGCTGGTATTTTTAAGGAAATAAATCCATTGATCAGCGGCTGTTTCTAATTGTGCTAATTCTTTGCTAAATTTTGGCAGTTCGATAAATACTAATTCTATTTCAGTATCTGGACACTCAAACTGTTGATCTTTTTCTTTGAAAACAAACTTGGACATAAATTCTGGCTGATTTTCAAACATTTGAAAGTCAGCAATTTTTAAGGAAATTACTGTTTTTAGTCTTTCATAGCGTTCTTCTGGTGTTAATTTTAGGCTGTATGTTTTGGCAGCATTGTACAAAGCTCTGTTCCCGAAGGAAGGCACGTTAATCAGTTGGATTTCAACTAGGGCGATTCTGTCACCATTAATTGTGGCTTTGACATCTAGCTGTGTGTCTTGGATTCCGAAAGGTTGATTTTCTGCTGGTTTGGCGTCGATTATTTCTAAGTTTTCGATGACTGGTTGTGCTTCATAAAGGATGGCGTTTAAAAAATTAATCAGAATGTCCTTATTTTCGGTAGAACCGAATATTTTTTTGAACGCAAAGTCGATTTTGGGATTGATAAATCTCATTGTTTGATTTACTTGGTAGAATTATTTACCCTGAAAATATAACTGAAGGAAGAAGGAAGAGGGAAGAAGGAAGAAGGCAGATTAATTCCCGATGCCCGATGCCGGTTGTTGTTTTTAAGAACGTTGATAGCGTAAGGCGTCGATGGATTGGGCTGTCAGAAATACTCCTAAAATGATGTAACCGGCAAACATAATTAAACTGCTGGTATCGAAAACTCCTTTGACAAGATTGGTATAATGTGTTAAGAGTGACAACTGTCCTAATGCTGCTCCCACAGTGCCACCGATTCCGACGGCGGCTGCGTCGATTACCCACAGAAATAATACTAGAGCAAAGGTGAGGATGGCTGATAAAATTGTGCTATCTGTGAGGGAGGAAATAAACATTCCGAGGGACAATACTGCTGCTGCTAGTAAGATTAAGCCGCCGTGTCCTAGCAGTAGGACGCCCGGAGGTACGGGTGGGGTTGATGAACTTAGGGCGATCGCCTCGCAGAAGAGCAGGGGCAGCAACATTGTGGTGTAAAATGTTAAAACACCGAGGAGTTTGCCCGTAGCAACTGCCCAGTTTGTTAAGGGAGATGTTGCTAAAAGTTCTAAGGTGCCGCGTTTGCGTTCTTCTGCGTAAAGTCCCATTGAAAGTGCGGGTAATACGAATAATGAAAGGGAACCCATGATGCGCAGAAATAGTTGCAGGAATTCGTATGCAACGTCGATTGGGGGTTCGGTAATTCCCATTTGGTCTCGCTGGGAGATTTGGGGAATTAATCCGTCGGGGGCTAGGAGAATAGCGATTAAAAAGTAGCCGGTGATCAGCCAAAAGACTGCGGCGATCGCATATGCTAATGGTGAGGCAAAGTAGCTTTGCAGTTCTTTGCGGTAAATTGCGACAATGTTACTAAGCATTACTAACCTTGGAAATTGGGGAATTGGTAATTGGGAATGGGGAATTGGTAATTGGTTTATGTTGAGTCGCCTGTGGGTGGTGTTGTGCTGTCGTCACTATTCTGTTGCTTTTGTTCTATTTGCAGCTTTCTGGTAGCAGGTGGTTGTTCTGGAGAATCGCTACTTGTCGGTTGTGGTCTTTTCTTAGCTTGCCTATTTATGACAACTGGTGGAGTTTCAGGTTGAGGAAGTTCGATCGACTCTACGGTTTCGACAACGGTTTCAGGTTGAGGAAATTCGATCGACTCTACGGTTTCGACAACGGTTTCAGGTTGAGGAAGTTCGATCGACCTTTGTGTCTCCAAAACCGTTTCAGGTTGAGGAAGTTCGATCGACTCTACGGTTTCGACAACCGTTTCAGGTTGAGGAAGTTCGATCGACTCCGATTTTTTGGCAATTTGCAGAAAATCTGGAACCGGAGGCGGTTCGGATGGAGAATCGTCAATCGATTCTAGTGTTTCTATAACTGCTGCTTCCGGTTGAGGAAGTTCGATCAACTCTTGTCTCTCTGCAATTTCCAGAAAATGTGCAACTGATTGCAGTTCAGGTTCTAAATCGCTTACCGTTGCTGGAATTTCCGCAACTGGTTCCGGTTCAGGTTCAGGAAGTTCGATCGACTCTCTAATTTCCGCAACTGGTTCCGGTTCAGGTTGAGAATCATAGGGCGACTCTTGCCTATCTAAAACTGGCAAATCGTCCACAATCAATGGTGATTCCAATCGATCGACATCCACGATCGCATCTGGGATTTCTGTCGCTGCTTGTAAATTGCGATCGACCTCCGGTTCGCTGTGAACCAGTGTTTCTTCCGGTTTGTTTTCAGCGGCTGTCAGCCTCAAAAACACATCTTCGAGAGTAGCCCGATTGCGACGCATTTCGCAGAGTCCGAACCCAGAGGCGATGATAGCTGCGGCAATTTCTCGTCCGGGTTCTATGTCCGATTCGCACAAGGCCCGCAGGCGGTAGCGATTGGCTAAAAATTGCTGGTTTGGAATCAATTCGACCGATCGAACTCCCGGCAAATTTTCCACTAAAGGTAGCAGCAGACTCTCTAGCAAATCCGCCTCGCCTTCAACTTCGAGATCGTAACCCTCTCCGGCCGCCAACTCTCCCATCAAATTGTCTGGAGTACCCGCAGCGACGATTTTACCGCGATTGATGATGGTGACGCGGTTGCAAGTCATGCTGACTTCCGGCAGAATGTGGGTCGAAAGAATGATTGTATGTTGGCCGCCCAGACTTTTAATTAAGTTGCGGACTTCGATGATTTGCCGGGGGTCGAGCCCGACGGTTGGTTCGTCTAAGATGATCACGGGTGGATCGTGGACGATGGCCTGGGCGATACCGACACGTTGCTTAAAGCCTTTAGAAAGTTTACGGATTAAAACTTTGCGTTTGTCAACCAAGCCGCAGCGTTCGATCGCCGAAGTAACTCTTCGCGCGATATCGCCCGCCGATACTTGCTTAATCCGCGCCACAAAAAACAGAAACCCTTCCACACTCATTTCTGGATACAGTGGCGGGTTTTCCGGCAAATAACCGATACGCTGTCTAACTCCCATCGAGTTTGCGTGAACGTCGAGGCCATTGATGCGGGCGGTACCGCTGGATGCGGGCAAATATCCCGACAAAATCCGCATGGTTGTGGTCTTCCCAGCGCCGTTTGGGCCCAAAAAACCGAGAATTTCTCCTGATTCGACCGAGAAAGACACGTCCGCGATTGCTGCGGTTGAACCGTAAGTTTTGCTTAAGTGTTCTACTTCAATCATTTTTCAGCAGCCATGTCGATTTGAGGTTTGAGATTTGAGATTTGAGATTGACTCTGCCAACCAGAGGCGGGACGCCTGTTCCACTAAGTGCAGAGTCCAGCTAGCGCAGAGGTCGATCGCATTTATGGCGAAATTTAAAATTTGATTTTGTATTCCAGTGTAGTCTGGCCAGAACCAAATCTATCACAAGTGTCGATCGGACTGGGAAGCGAAACGCCAGTAGTAGGGTGCTGAGCGAAGTATTATCGATGTGGATCAAGTTCGCTACCAACTGACGCACCCTACTACTAATCTTCTGTGTCTAACCGAACCCTCAACTAGCTGCCTTCGATATTGCTAGGCGCTGTTTCTAGGTTGATATCGGCATTAAAAACGATCACAAATTGAGCCTTGGGGATTAACTGCCGGACGATCCGCAGATAGCCGTCAGCATCGGAATGTCTGAAGAAATGGGCTACAGTGATTCGCTGCATATTTGGAAGCAGGCGAACAACCAACCACCTGTTAAGGCGCTGTTTGTAGGGCATAATTAAATTTGTCTCCATTTTGTATTGGAGCCAAAGCCCGTTCAATGCTTGTCGAGGGCGCGGACTGGCTTTTGACCGTTGTTAGACTTTGTGTCTATCTCTAGATTAAGACACGAACTACATATAGTCAACTGAATGAATAAAATCAACTGAACATAAGTACGGAATAGATAATGACGCTGGGGCAAAAGCTAAGAGAAAGACGTGAAAGTCTAGGTTTGACTCGAATACAAGTGGCAAGAGCGTGTAATGTGGTGGAATCGACAGTCATCAACTGGGAAACCGATAGACACGTCCCCAAGCTTTACCCAGCACAGATCAAAGCCCTGTGCGACTTATTGAAATTCTCGATCGAAGATTTAGTCGTGTAGGTTCGAGAACTAATTGTTTGAGATACCCGACAACTTTTGCGAAATCGGGTATCTGCTGCGTATTCTGTTTTTTAAAGCTAGCTTATTTATATCGATTACTGCTGAAATTGAGCCAACAACCAAGCACCTACCTGGGCTTGGTCTTGAGTGCGACTCCGGCGCAAGGCTTCTTCTAGTAAAGCAATAGTTAGTCCTGGCAAAACCTCCGATCGCACAATCCGCCTACTGCCATTATCCGAAATAATCGCAAAGGCAATAATTTCGGATTTCTGCACGTCTATTACCCAGTATTCCGCGACTTTTAGTTCTTCATAAAGCAACCGTTTTTCACCGATATCATCAGCCAAAGTTGAGTCAGCAACTTCTATGACCAAATCTGGCGGCGGGGTAACGTCAAGACTGGCGATGGAAGTTCCACTCGGTGCTAATTTAGCTCTTTCTCCAATGTAGTAAGATACGTCTGGCTGACACTCTCGAACTCCTGTTTTCCGGTAGCTACAGTTATCCAAACCATTTAAAGGGATAGCTTTCGCAATACAGAACAGACTCACTCCTAAAAAAATACTTCCATTGTCTCTAGCATGATCAGGCCCTACTGACATAGTTTCAATCCTCATTTGTCCGTTGCGGTAGTAGCATCTGGCTTTTTTGTAAGCTGGGTCATCCGCCATCGCGATGAATTCTTCCCAGCTAGCTACTACCCAGACATCTGTTGGCAATTTTGTCTTTAGTTCGCTCATATTTTTTTTGTTATGCCAAATATCTATTATATAACACTCCTCAATCGAATACCAACCTCTCTCTTTCTTCTCCTCCTCTGCGCCCTCTGCGCCCTCTGCGGTTAAAAAATCTTAACTCCTTTTCCAAATCTTAATTTCCCCCAACCAACCCGCACTCACAATCGTCTTAGCATCTGCACTAATTCCCACAGCGGTAACATAGCCAGAATGTCCCCTCAAACTACCTCTCAATTCACCCGATCGCACATCCCACAATTTCACACTCTTATCCCAACTCCCACTAACCAGTATACTCCCATCCCGACTGATTGCCACAGACCAAACCCCATCAGTATGCCCGCTTAAGCGCCGAATTAACTGCCCGTTTCCGACATTCCAAAACCCAATTGTCCCGTTACTGTTTCCCGCAGCCAAAGTTTTCCCATCAGGAGTAAAAGCTAGGGACAAAACAGACAAATTTTTGCCACCAATCGTGCGAATTGCTTGACCTGTTGCTAAACTCCACAACCTAATTGAACCGTCTTGACTGCCGCTAGCTAAAATTTTGTTGTCCGGGCTAATCGCCACAGCATTCACCAGTCCAGAATGCCCGGTTAAAGTTCGCAGCAATTCCCCAGTTTTGGCATTCCAAACTTTCACAGTTTTATCCCAACTGCCACTCGCGACAAACAAGCCGTCGGGACTGAGGGTAAC
>JAJAYT010000507.1 GCA_026786085.1 Microcoleus sp. CAN_BIN18
GTCATGGGGTATGGGGCATGGGTCATGGGGCATTGGGCATTGGGCATTGGCCATTTTGTAGGGGCGGGTATAGCGTAGGATCTATGATATAAATGACTAAAAACAGGGCAAAACCCGCCCTCTCAGTCAATCATAAATATCTTGAAATTATCTGCGTTTATCTGCGTCTATCTGCCTAGCATCTGCGGTTTCTGCATCAATCAAAGAATTATGCAATAACTCTCTTCTATCCGTTAAATCCGTTACAGAATCCGCTGCCGAACTTCCTTCTTACATAAATTCCGCTTCCCAAATCAAGACTAATTCCCCAGCCGCCGCACTTCCCTCAGCCGGAAAACCGAGCAAAAAGTCTTTATCCGCAGCCACGTCATAAGGCCCTTCCTTGAACTCCAAAATCACAGTATCCGCAGCCAAAGCTACCAAGGTGTGAATAGTGCCCTCGGGAAGTTCCACAGCGCGAGTGGGCCCGGCTGCACTCACTCGCAACGATCGCAAGATTTGACCCTTTTCGTTCAAAATAAGGATACCCACTTCTCCTTGAATCACGACAAAAAACTCAAAACCGTTAACAGACGGCGGGCGCAGGTGTCGGTGAGGGCGGACGTAAGTCCCCGGTTGCAGCACGTTGACAAACCGCTGTACCTTTTCTGACAAATCGTGGAAATTATAATTTTGTCGCTGGCGGGGACTGCTGCGGGAGGAAGCTGCAACTTCGTCTAGCAATTCCTGCGTCAAGCACTTAATTGGAGGGGACTGCACAACAGATATCCTGTATTTAATAGTTTTTGGACAAATAAGCTAGTCTGGTATCATCTTTACTAGCATTTCTTGAGATATGAAAATCGCAAATCAGGTGCGTATCACTAAGGCAATGCGTTTGTCAAGTATTTTTAGAACAAGTATTAGCTCGATCGCCCTTTCGACTATTCTAGTCTGCGTCAGTAGCGTTTCTGCATTTGAAGCGAGGGCTGGGGGACTGTTAGTTCAGCAGGAATTGTCACAGCAGCAACTAAAAGACGAAATTCGCGATCGAGTTCAAGAAGAAGTTGACATTGCTTTCGGGCGCACAGCCCTGCTGCTGAACGGGATCATAATTGCCTTAACTTTGCTTCCGACAGCAGCCGGGGTCGGTGTTTGGTTTCTGTTCGGCAAATTGTCCAAGCAGACAACAATTGCTCGCCAAGAAATTGAAAGTCTCCATTATGATACAATCTCTCAATTAAAACTATTAATTTCGGACGCTGAAAGTATCTTAGGTGAAATTCAATGCCAAAATCACCCAGCGGATGTAGAAACAGACCTTTTATTGCCCGATGCCCAAATTCAAGAATTTGCTCCAGTTAACTACGGTAATTATCAACAGTTGTTGACAGCGGGCGATTATGCCAAACAGGGAGATGCTTGTGTCTTTGAAAGCCGCTACGAAGATGCGATCGCAGCTTATAATCAAGCCCTGCAAATTCAGCCAGATTTAGCCGATACTTGGAACAATCGGGGAGTAGTGTTGACGAGAATGCAGCAGTATCCAGAGGCGATCGCCTCTTACGAACAAGCTACCACAATTCGCCCGAATTATCCCGACGCTTGGAACAACCGAGGCGTGGTATTGTTGGAGTTGCAGAAGTACCCAGAGGCGATCGGCTGTTACGAACAAGCAATCCAAGCCAAACCCGATTATGCCGACGCTTGGAACAACCGAGGCGTTGCCTTTTCCAAAATGCAGGAGTACGAACAAGCAGTAATTTCCTACAATAAAGCCCTACAAATCAAGAATGACTATACTGACGCTTGGAACAATCGAGGCGTTGCACTCTCAAAATTAGAAAAATACGAAGCGGCGATCGATTCCTACGACAATGCTGCTAAAATTCGACCTGACTTTTACAGAATTTGGTATAATAAAGCCCGATGTTATGCGCTACAAGGTAACATTGAATTAGCAATTGAAAATCTAAAGCGCGCCCTCAATCTCAATCCGAATTTGTGTAAAGAGTTGGCAAAAACCGAAGTTGATTTGGATAAAATCAGGGAAAATGATGCGTTCAAGCAGTTGATCGGTTAATAATTGTAATTGTCTAAATGTAGGGTGCGTGACCGCCAACAATTTTTGAATCACCACCTGTGACTGTGAAATGTCACGCACCATGTTTAATATCGGGTGCGCGGTTCTATAACAATTGTGTCAGGTGCGTCGCTACAAGATTGTCGATTTTTATTTCGGTATTTTCGATGGCGACACACCCTACATCTGGGATTTGAGGAATTTTTCAGCCACGCACCCTACGTCTTTTTACCAATCTACAAATATTTCTGCAACAACAAACCCATTTTCTCCTTAGTTGCCGCCGGCACTTTGTCCAGCGGAGTCAGAATTGCATATTTCAAAGCTGAATGTGCCTCAGAAACGGGGGGATTTTCAGTTAGTCTACGGACTGTTTCTTGAATGACTTTTTGAGCGTTTTCGGCATTGCGGTGCAAATTGGCGATTACCATTTCTACGGTTACGCTTTCATGATCCTCGTGCCAGCAGTCATAATCGGTGACTAATGCTAAAGTTGCGTAGGCAATCTCTGCTTCTCTGGCTAATTTTGCTTCCGGCAAATTTGTCATCCCGATGACTGTCGCCCCCCAACTGCGGTAAAGGTGGGATTCTGCTTTTGTGGAAAATGCGGGGCCTTCCATGCAGACGTAGGTGCCGCCACGGTGCAGGGTAACGTCGGGGAGGTTCAAGGATTCGATCGCACTTGCCAATACTTTAGCCAATACGCCACAAACCGGGTCGCCAAAGGTGATGTGACCGACTATTCCTTCTCCGAAAAAGGTAGAAGCTCGATTTTTTGTGCGATCGATAAACTGATCCGGCACTACCATATCTAAAGGTTTCGCCTCTGCTTTGAGAGAACCAACCGCCGAGGCTGAGATTAAATACTCAACTCCCAAACTCTTCATTGCATAAATATTTGCCCGATACGGCACTTCTGAGGGCAAAAAAGTGTGGTTGCGGCCGTGTCTTGCCAGAAATGCCACGGGCGTACCATCCAATGTTCCCACAATAGCGGCATCCGATGGTGCTCCAAAAGGTGTATCAATTTTCACCTCTTCAATATCCTTGAGGGCCTCCATTTTATACAAACCGCTACCGCCGATAATCCCGATTTTTGCCTGTGCCATTTTACCCTCTGCCTGAGTTTTACTCTTAGTGATTTTATCCGGCCACCGTTAAGTTGGCCTAAAGATAATTGAATATTTCATGACAAGAGTAACCCAAGATACACTATATTGTCAGTCAAAAAATGTGATTTTAATCACTATATAACTTCACTAAATCTTTTAAAATAAAGGTACAGAGTTCTGTTATCTATTTTCAGGGTGTTAAGACCATGACAGTCAGTTCTGCTAACCTCCCCAAAATCTCTGTGGAGGCGATCGTCCAACGCATCTTTGCTTTCCGCCAAATTACTCCCCTCGACAGACGGTTGATCAAGTCAGCAGTCCTCGGCGGGCTCGACAAAAAGGATCATTTTCATATTGACAGAGTGTGTCAGGGCATCCAAAACGGATTGATTCTAGTTGTGGAATAACTTGGCTGTACGATCTCTTGCTAGACGAAGAGGTTGTTCTAAAATTTGTGTTTGAGTCTGTATCTGCTGGAACTAAGTTCGGGCAGTATTTTATTATGTTTGGGCGATCGACATGACAAATAATATTATTTACAGCAACCGCCACATCGGTGAGGACATAAATAACTTCATGAATAGAGCCGATACCCGTCAAGTATCAATGGTTTGATTCTCGTTATGCAACTGTCAACTGTCCACTGTCAACTGTCAACTGCTATAAATCTTATCGATCGAAATTTAACAACCAAAAGCCTGTATAAGTCATGCCAGTATCATCCGGTTGCACCAACAAAAAATGCAATCCTTGACTCGATTGCTTGCGCTGTTGGTAAATTTCAGCCGCCGCCTTCACCTCACTATCTTCAAAAGTAGCCACAACCCATCTATCTGCTAATCCAGCTTCCAATATCAATCCGTCGGGAGCACCGGCGATATAATTTAAAGCAAAAGGTTTGGCATCCTGAAGCCATCTCGCCAAGCGCATCGACTGGCGCCCGCCCATGATCGCAACTCCCGGTACGGGTACTGTTGATGCTAAGCCCAAGTTCAGCGGCAACAATAATTCTGGCATTTCCAATATTGGCAAGGGACGCCCTGTAAAAACTTCTGCAATGTCGCCGGCGGGTAGGGAAGCGAAACGCCAGCCCTCACCCCAGAGGTTTTCGGGTAAGGGGACGGGCGGTGGCGTGTCAAGGGCGATCGGACTGTAAGTTTCGCCAGTATAATTAGGCATGATTGGATATTCCTTCGCCCGTGATTGCAGCAGCAATTTGAGGGCCGAGGTGCGCCGAGTTGCTTCTACTTCGATGCCCAAAACTTTGCCCGCAGCTTCGATTAAGCCCAGAGACTGGGGTCGAAATACTTGAATTATGTCTGGCAATTTCTGAGTTTGAGCTTGCTGCTGCAACTGCGCGGCTAGCCAATTAGAATTTGCTTCCGACTGGCGGCAAAAAGCGCTAAATTTAAAACTTTGTGTTGCGTCGCAGATGAGGAGTTCCCACAATGGTTTGCCGGTTTCATCTCGGAGAGGGCGGCGGTAGAAATCGGCTTGCCAAATACGCATGGGAATTAAAAAATAAAGTCAACCTAACTCGATTATTTTAATCTGGTTTCGATGCGCGATCGGATTTTAGGTGTTTTCTTGCGAGAGCTTACGTTGTACCGTCGTTTCAAGCCCTACGTCGGGAAAATGGGTTTTCCCGCCGGTAGATTCTGGGCTAGATTGTGGGCGGTCACAGTTACACGTTCGTTTCAATCCCTAGTAGGGGTTTATGGGTTTTCCCGCTTATATTAGTTTTGAGTAATTGACACTTTAGCTATTAGTTTCAATCCCTAGTAGGGGTTTATGGGTTTTCCCGCTATACCTGTATCACTTAAACAATATAACTCTCAAGTTTCAATCCCTAGTAGGGGTTTATGGGTTTTCCCGCCAAAAGATCCTACAACTCGGATTCTGGCGACTTTTACGATGTTTCAATCCCTAGTAGGGGTTTATGGGTTTTCCCGCA
>JAJAYT010000508.1 GCA_026786085.1 Microcoleus sp. CAN_BIN18
CTGACGGCGGCAAGATGTACATTCAAAGCCGGATCAAAGAGAACGCAGACCAATTGTGGGAATTGGTTCAAAAGCCGAATACTCACACTTACATCTGTGGTTTGAAGGGCATGGAAGGCGGAATTGATGAAGGAATGTCTGCTGCATCTAGCAAGTACGATGTTGACTGGATGGGCTATCAGAAACAGTTGAAGAAAGACCATCGCTGGCACGTTGAAACTTATTAATGTGTAGCTTGATTTAATTTGTTGATTTGTAGGGTGGGCTTTTGCTCACCCTATTTTTTTTTGAAACAGTTTTGAGTTTTGAGTAATACCAATTTGAAGAAATATTGCAGAATCAGAAATTAGAGATTTTCACCTGTAGGGAAACGGCACTGCCGTGTCCGGCCGAGAGTTATGAGGCGAGGACAGATAATTTATATACGGTTAATAACCGTAGCAGCAATTTTTCACGCATGGTATAACTTATTCACCAAAGACAAGTGTTAAAATATACAGTAAGCTCACCGCAAAAGGGAGATGACTGACATGGTTCTAATTTCTACCCAAAAACTCACCTTTGAAGAATATCTGAACTATCAGGGAGAATCAGGTGTTTGTTATGAATTATATCGGGGACAGATAATTGAAATGCCAACACCCACAGCTATACATATCAAAATCTGTGAATTTTTGGTTTACCAGTTCCGACGCTTCTTTGCAACACATAACCTACCGCTAGTTGCAGTTGTCACTACCGCAGTCCGAACCGAGGAAAACTCTTCGCGCGTTCCTGATGTTGTGATTTGCACTCGGAGTCTGTGGGAACAAGTCTGCGCGCAACCCGGTTCCGCAGTGCTGGATTTTGAAGAAAAACCGCTTTTAGTTATAGAAGTTACCAGTCAAAATTGGCGGAACGACTATATCCGTAAACGGGCAGAATATGACTTAATTGATATTCTCGAATATTGGATTGTAGACCCCAATCTACTGAAAATACGAGTGTGTAGCCGTCCCGAAAATGAAGGGAGTTATTCTCACCAAGAATTTTTGCCGGGACAGCAAATTCAGTCTGTACAGTTCGCTGAATTTATTTTATCGGTGAATCAAGTGCTATCTCCGCCCCTAGTAGAAGATTTAATTCGAGAAGAAGAAGCGCAGCGACAGCAGCTAGAACAGCAAGTCGAAAGACTAGCCCAGCGACTCCGAGAAATGGGGGTAGATATCGATACAGAACTTTAGATTATCATCATATCAAATTAGATACCAGATTTATTGAAAAGGTCTGGTATCTGGATATTGAGTTTAGTTAAATGACAAATTGCTTGATTAGCATACAATGATTGTAGATTAGAGTTTCTACGGGTCAAAGTCGTGGCTTTCAAAATTGGTTTGCTAGGTTTGGTTAAGTTTACTTACAAAAGCATAAATTTCAAAATTTATATGATAAGTAAATAATAAGGATATGCAATATTCTGGATACGAGGGTCAGAAAGTAGCCTATGTCAGTAAAAATTATTCGGGCAGCCTTTCGCGAGATACAAAAACTATCCTATGACAATTCTCAGATAGTTTACCAGATTATCAGTGGTTTGAGCCAAGGCAGCCATCAAGATGTTAAAAGTTTACAGGGATATGAAAACCTTTGGCGAACTCGTCAAGGTCAACTGCGTGTGATCTGGGAACGAGATTCTGGCAATATTGTAGTGATTAAAGCTGGTTTGCGAGGAGATGTTTATGATAGGGTGTTTGACAGTCGCGATCGCACAGAGCAGCTGGAAATAGAGGAAATAGAGGCAATAGAAGAATTGAATAAACCTCAAGGAACCGCGCTAGTAGATCATCCAGCTTATGAAATTTCACTGGAAGATACTAATTGGAACCAAGAAGAAGATCGTTGGTACAAATTTATTTATGCCAACTATTATCGCTACTCACCAGTGCTAACCAGTTACCAAAAACAGCTATTTGATGAGTTGATGCAGCATGGGATATGGTCTACAAAAGAATGGTTAGTTCAGAGTGCGCCAGGAACAGGGAAAACTGTATGTGCGGCTCTTCTAGCTTGTGAACTTCATCGCGATCGAGGGTGGAACACAATGCTTATTGTTCCTCCAGCAGTGCGTGAAGATTTGGAAAATTACTCAGAGATCAAGAAAATAAGAGAGCAAAATTCAGAAGGTTTTTGGCTTGGAACCTTTCCTGATTGGGTGCGTGAAGTAAATCCAGAATTGGGCGCTCGCCTAGCAACTTCAGAGGAAGAATTAGAAGCTATGCGAGAAGTCGTGAGAGTTAAGCATTTGGCACGCAACTTAGGAGAAATCAGTTCACGAGATGTTTTGCTATATCAAGCTTTTGTTCTGGATCAAGAAAATTCTAACCAGCCTAGAAATGCCATCTACCAAGAGAATAGACAACGTATTGAAATTCTCAAGAAGATTAAACCAGAATGGTGGAGAAAAAAGTTAGGGAATCGCCTCTGTAACTTGGATGTTGCGACTCAACTTAAATCTGCTCCGCCTCCCCCTCCTTACCAAAACCGGCCTACTATTTTAATTGTCGATGAATCCCAAGATTTTTTATTAGCTAAGTTACAGGCTCTAATTGCTGTAAGAGAAGCTTGGGAAAACCAGAGACCTTCAAATTCTCTCTGGTTGTTGGGAGACTTAAATCAGAGAATTCAACCCGTAGACTTTGACTGGGGGCAACTACAGTTAGGCAGGCGCATTGAACTTAAGTACAATTATCGAAATTCACGCCATATTTTAAAGTTTGCCAATCAGTTTTTAGAATTTGCCAATCAAGAAAATGCTAGGTATGATGGCCGGCATTTTCCCGAACCGAGCGATCCTGAATATGCTGTTGAAGTAGGTGAGCAAGTGCGCTTACTAGAATACTCTTCATTGGAGTTAGCTTTAGAGTTTTTAGGGCTTTTAGAAGAGTTTTTAGATTTGCAAGTAAAATCATCTGGAGAGGGACAGGGTGAAAGGTATTTTCTTCAGCAGTCAGCAAACCAGGTGAAAGTTCTGTGGACTAATCCAGATGAGAATCAATACGAATTCAGTAGTATAGAAATTTTGAATGCAGAAAAAGCTAAAGGACGGGAGTTTGATGCTTGCGTAGCTTTTCGGATATTTGAGAATAATGGGACTCGGTTAGAAGAAAGTTTTCAATGGTACACATTGCTAACGCGCCCTCGTTCTCGCTTATTAGTGGTAGCAACTACAGAAGAATTAGAGAGAATTGGTAGGAACTACTTTGAATGTTGCGAAACTATTGATGCAGAAGAAGCTATTAGTTGGATTACTGAATTTGCGAGTGGTGTTGACATAAATC
>JAJAYT010000509.1 GCA_026786085.1 Microcoleus sp. CAN_BIN18
AGATCCCCCTAAATCCCCCGAAAGCAAGGGGGACTTTGAGAGCATTATTGTCCCCCCGTTTTTTAAGGGGTGTGCCAGGGAGATATCTCTTAAGTGAACCGTATTGGATTATGAAGGACTAAAGTCCTCACTACAAACCTTTTAATTGCTAATGTTGAAACAAGAAATATTCTACCGATTCATTATTGTTAATTTATGCTTCGCTACTTTACTAGCTATCGGTTACCTGATTCCGAGGAAGTGGGGAAATTACTCACAGACAGATTGCACAATTCCCATTTATATTTCCAATCAAGGCATTCACACCGAAATCATCGTTCCAGTTAAGAATGAATATTTTAACTGGAATCAATATTTACCTCTAACCGAAATCGGGCGGGATACTAATTTTGAGTATGAATATTTGTCTTTCGGCTGGGGAGACAGAGCTTTTATGCTGGAAACCCCAACGTCAAAAGGTATCAACCCAGTTATAGCTTTCAAGGCGCTATTTCTCCCTACTCCCTCTACTTTGCAGATCCAAGGTTATCTGGTTTTTTCCCGAAATATAGAAACAAAATGTGTTAAAATTAGTGCGGAAAATTATCTAAGGATGGTAAATTTTATTAAAAATTCGTTTCAATTAGACGCAGCCGGTAATAAAATGAAAATCAGTTACGGCTACCACAACAACGACAGTTTTTATGAAGCAAAAGGCAGTTACTCGATTTTGAGAACTTGCAATGATTGGACGGCGGAAGCTTTGCGAAAAGCTGAGGTAAATACTCCTTTGTGGTCAACTCTCTCGTCATCAATTATGTTTCACTTAAACAGCGGTTGTGAATGTAGCTGAAGGAAGAAGGAAGAAGGAAGGAGAGTTGTCCAATTCGCAATTACCAATTACCAATTACCAATTACCAAATTATGAATGTCATTCCAGCGATCGACCTTTTGGATGGAAAATGCGTCAGACTCTATCAGGGAGACTACGCGAAGTCCCAAATTTTTAACGACAACCCCGTCGAAGTCGCCAGACAGTGGGTAAATGAAGGCGCAACCATGCTGCATTTAGTAGACCTCGATGGGGCCAAAGCCGGTCATCCCGTCAACCTAGCAGCTATTGAAGCCATTGTCCGTGCAGTAGACGTTCCCTGTCAACTAGGAGGCGGAATGCGCGATCGCGCTTCTGTCGCGGCGATTCTCAATTTAGGCGTTCAGCGCGCCATTCTCGGCACTGTCGCCGTCGAACAACCGCAATTAGTCGGCGAATTGTGTGCCGAATTTCCCGATCAAATTCTGGTGGGAATCGATGCCAGAAACGGTAAAGTTGCGACTAGAGGCTGGTTGGAAACATCGGAAGTTTTAGCAACAGAATTGGCGCAAAAAATGGCCGAATTGGGGGCAGCAGAAATTATTTACACTGATATTCACCGCGATGGTACTATGGAAGGGCCGAACTTGGAATCTTTGCGCGAAATTGCTAACGCTATTTCGATTCCGGTGATTGCCTCGGGCGGCGTTAGTTCGATCGCAGATTTGTTAAGTTTGTTGGCTTTGGAACCAATTGGTGTCAAAAGTGCGATCGTCGGTAGAGCAATTTATACCGGTGATATCTTGCTAAAAGAAGCAATTCAAGCCGTCGGACAAGGGCGGTGGCAAGATGTACCCCTAGATTTGGGTTCTTCCAGTTTTGCTTGAACATCTGAATCAGTACAACCAGCCTTTAAAAAAAGGAGCCCTTGAGTTTGTCTGCATCCAGAATTATCTGATTAGAATGTCTTTCTTATCATCATTGTACCATGTTTTTTAACCCAACAATTACAGCTTTAAGTTCTGGGATGGCATCCTTACTTGCTCCCATACCTTTGCTAGCAACAGTCGATCCCGAAAATTCGCCGATCGTTCTGAGCGGAGTTCTGCTCAGTTTGGTAGTGATTTATCTTGCCAGCAAATTAGGCGCGGAAGCGGCTATGAAGTTTAATCTTCCACCAGTTTTGGGCGAACTTGTAGCAGGGGTGATTGTTGGCATATCCGCTTTACACCTGATCGTTTTTCCCGAAGGCGGAATGTCAGTTGCCAACTCAGGAATTATGACTGTTTTGCAGTCGATAAATTCTATGTCCCCTGCCGCAGTCACCAGCGTGTTTGAATCGCAAAGCGAGATCATTTCTGTGCTGGCTGAATTGGGGGTGATTATTCTGCTGTTTGAAATTGGTTTGGAGTCGGATCTCAGACAACTCAAAGAAGTAGGAATTCAAGCCACCTTTGTCGCTTGTGTCGGCGTAGCAGTTCCCTTTGCTGCGGGTACTGCGGGCTTGATGATAATTTTTCACACGGCGGCGATTCCGGCAATTTTTGCAGGGGCTGCTTTGACGGCAACTAGCATCGGAATTACCTCGAAAGTTTTGTCTGAATTAGGACGGCTGAAATCTAAAGAAGGTCAAATCATTGTCGGGGCGGCAGTAATTGATGATGTGTTGGGAATTATTGTCTTGGCAGTAGTTGCTAGTTTAGCGAAAACAGGTGAAATTGATGTTGTCAATGTCATCTATTTGATCGTTGGTGCAACTGCATTTCTGCTAGGTTCAATTCTGTTGGGCGGCATCTTTAATAAAACCTTTGCCACAGTAGTTGATAAACTCAAAACTCGCGGTAATATCGTCATGCCGGCATTTATCTTTGCTTTTTTCATGGCTTTTATCGGCAACGCAATTCATCTCGAAGCGATTTTGGGTGCCTTTGCGGCTGGTTTAGTGTTAGATGAAAGCGATGCCCGCAACGAGTTGGATGAGTTGATTAAACCCGTCGCAGATTTGTTTGTACCCATCTTTTTTGTGACGGTGGGAGCGCGCGCCGATTTGGGCGTTTTGAACCCAACAGTACCAGAGAATCGGGCGGGACTTTTGATTGCGGTATTTTTGGTTGTAGTGGCGATTTTTGGCAAGTTGGTGACTGGTTGGGCGGTGTTTGGTCAGCCTGGAATCAATCGATTGGCGATCGGAGTTGGGATGATTCCTCGGGGCGAAGTCGGGTTAGTTTTTGCCGGTATCGGTTCGGCTAGCGGGGCTTTGGATAAGCCGCTGGAGGTTTCGATTATTATCATGGTAATTCTGACGACTTTTGTAGCTCCGCCATTTCTGCGGATTGCTTTTGGGGATACGGTAGAGCCTCCAGCTACCGGGGAACCTTCTAGCGATAAAACCGCGATTAGCGGGTGATTAGCTGGCAGGAATCTAATTTCCACAATCCTGTTCCTTAAAACTCTTGTGGGGTGGGCTTCTAGCCCGCCCGAAAAATTTTATTTGTTCCCAGGCTGGAGTCTGATAACGAGTAAAAGCACTATAATTGTGGGAAATACTTGATCTGGTATTTGCAGCTATGGTTCAAACAACGGAACATCTTTATATTGTCAGAGATCAGCAAATTCTCAGCGGTGAGCCGATCGTCAAGGGCACGCGGACATCTGTTAGGGCGATCGTTGAAACTTGGCGTATGGGCATTTCACCTGAAGAAATTCCCAACGGTTTGCCTCACCTAACGCTGGCACAGGTATTCGATGCGTTGAGCTATTACAGTGACCATCAAGATGAGATTAATACTTATATTGAACGCAACCGAATTCCTGATGATTTAATTGACCCGTTGGTGCGAGATTTATGAGTGATTTGTTCATTTGTTTTTAATGCTTTGAGCTATTACAGCGAATTATGCAAGCCTAAGAAACCCTGTTTCTTAGAAAATCTTATACATGATACGCGAGCATCTGTAGGGAAACGGCATTGCCGTGTCCGGCGCTAGACTCTGCGACTTTTAATAATTGTTTTTATACCTATTTTTATTTCCTCCTGCAACAGGAGTCGTAGGGTGTGTCGCCATGAAAAATCCTAACTAAATATCGACAACCTCATAGCGACGCACCTGACATTTTTTTTAATTGGTATAATATCAAAAACAAATAATACCATTTATAAAAAATCTTGCTAAACGATAATTTTGGGGCTTGTTTTCACGGAGCATAAGGTGCGTCGCCGTGAGATTGTCCATTTAATTTAGGTATTTTTTATGGCGACGCACCCTACAAATACTACATCCACAACTTCTTGCCACTTTTCCTGCAAAGGACAGTCGCCATATTGGTCGGTGACTGCGTGCTTAAACAAAGGGACAACCTGGGCTACACAACTAGGCAAAATCTTAAATCCAGCTTTAATTAAGCGCAGACAAATCCCAGCAGCTTTGATAATTTGGGTACAGTAAAAATACTGTCTGCCTAATGCTTGTTCGCAGTAGTTTTTAAAGGTTTTGAATTGGTCTTTGTACAGTCGTAATCTTCGGATTGCGTCCAACATGATTCCTTGGCGCACATAGTCTAGGAATCCCCTTTTTATTTCGCCAGTTAGGTAGTCTAAATCGTGAAAGGGTGATTGATTCTGGATTTCTTCTTCAAAGTCTAGAAGCGGGCCTGCAAAGTGAAAGTTGAAGGCGACATCGCCTACATAGAAGTTGTCAATGGATGTGGGCATAATCGAGAATAGTTCGGGGAAGGGAAGGATATCACAGAAATAGTCCGATCGCCAAGTACACAGAACTCTTGCTCTTAATGTTCGATACTTTGATACAATGTTGGTTGTGGCTGCACTTGGCGATCGACCTTTTACCCGTCAAGAATCCCCGTCCGTTCTACGGCGGGGAGTTGGACACTGCCCATTTGTGTCAATTTAAGACTAAAACCCTCTGTAATATACAGGAATGTGATAGCAGTTATTTACCAACGAGTGCCACAGCACCGCTTTGCAAAACAGGAATTTCAATTCGGAATTCTGCCCCTTGACGGGGTTGAGAGAAGCACTGGAGGGAGCCACCGTGCTTATCAACTACAATTTGATAGCTGATGGATAGCCCTAATCCAGTTCCTTTACCAATCGGTTTTGTGGTGAAAAAGGGATTGAATAACTGTTGTCGAACAGTTTCCGTCATCCCTGGTCCATTGTCTTCAACTTGAATCACCACATTTTTAGAATGATGGGGCTGAGTTTCATTTGTCACTAACTTAGTCCGAATAGTGATGCGACTGGGATCCTCTTTGGTGTCTTTTGCAGAACGCTGATTGTCGTAGTTTTCTAAAGCATCGATCGCATTGGCCAGAATATTCATAAACACCTGGTTCAACTGGCCGGCATAGCACTCAACTAGCGGTAAGTCGCCGTACTCTTTGACAATTTCAATAGCAGGATGAGCCGGACTTGCCTTCAGCCGATTTTGCAAAATCATCAATGTGCTGTCAATTCCCTCGTGGATATCAACTGGCTTCATTTGGGCCTCATCGAGCCGCGAGAAGTTTCGTAGCGACAGGACAATTTGACGAATGCGATCGGCTCCTACCTTCATTGAAGTCAGCATTTTGGGCAAATCTTCACTAATGTAGTCCAGATCGAACTCTTCAATTTTTTCCTGAATTTGGGTATTAGTTGGATAGGTTTGCTGGTAAAGCTGAATCAACTTTAGTAAATTTTGCGTGTAGTCGGCAGTATGGCTCAGGTTGCCATAGATAAAGTTGACTGGATTATTAATTTCGTGAGCAACACCAGCAACCAGTTGCCCCAAACCTGACATTTTCTCTGCCTGAATAAGCTGTGCCTGAGTTTGCTGTAAGGTTTTGAGTGCAACCTCAGCTTCCTCTTTTGCTTGCCTCAAGGCAGCTTCGGCTTGCTTGCGCTCAGTAATATCCAGTGCCAAGGATGCAACTCCCACAATATTTCCCGCATCCCCTACTAAAGGCGTATTGAACCATTCGCAAATAATCGTTTTGCCGTCTTTCGTCATATTTTCGTTGACGCTGTAGATTCCTCCGGTGTCAATCAACAACTCGTTCATAACTCGATCGACCACCTTTCGGGCAGACGCAGGCACAATTAATTCAGCAGCATGGTGTCCGATCGCCTCTGTAGCCGTGTAACCAAAAATCTGCTCTGCCGCTGGATTCCAGGCTGTGACTTTAAAGTTTAAATCCCATTCCACAACTGCCAGTGAAGTTTGGCGGAATATAAAAGATAGCCGCTGCTCCGACGCTTTGAGTTCTTCTTCTACCTGTTTCCGTTCAGTAATATCAATCCCTGTTTTGATGATGTACTCAATTTCACCCTGATTATCTAGTAAAGCAGTATCTGACCAGGCAATCAGTCTGAGTTGTTGATCTTTGTTCACCCAACTGCCTTCATACTGCTGGGGAAAATTACCAGATTGTAAAGACTCAAAAGTAGTTTTGGCAAGTCCAGCTAAGTCTGAGTTCGGGAACAATTCCCAAAT
>JAJAYT010000510.1 GCA_026786085.1 Microcoleus sp. CAN_BIN18
AAACCACACCGTATTTAAATCATGCCCGTTACATACCCACCAGTTCTTTGGGCGGTCCGTCGGCCGCACTCCCCCCCGCCCAAAATGCCGCACTCAAGCCCCCACTACGAACGTTTTTATTTAACGTATTTTTAACCCAAATATTCCCCTACTTTAATTAATCAGAAGTTTAACTATCCTTAATTTAATAGTAGTAAATTTCTATTGAGACTCGTCTGACTAGGGATGTTGGGTTAAAAAGGAATTTATGTCTAAAATAACTCGCCGACAACTGCTAATTTTCTTCGGTAGCAGTGCAGCTACGACTGTGCTTGCTCCTCAACTAACTCAAACACTCTTCGGCATCAATTCCAGCGATGCCGTTGCTGTAGTTCCAACATCTTTCACTCCTCTGAGACTTCCCCACCCGCTGCCAATTTATCGAGAACTGTCGAGTTTCATGCCGACAGCCTTGAACGGGCAGGGAACGGTGATGAGTGCGTCGGGGGATACGAAATTAACCAGCTACAGCGTGGTTGACGATGTGGTTGTGCCACCGGAATACGAACGTTACGTGATTCTCCGCTGGGGCGATCGAGTTTTCCCCGATTCGGCAGACTATTTCGGCTACAACAACGATTACACCGGCTTCGTAGGCCTGCGCGGCAGCACTGATGACGGGTATCTGTGGGTTAACCACGAGTACGTAGGCTTCCCGATGTCGAAAGTGGCGCCGGATACCCCGTCAGATGTGGCATCTTTTCCAGCGAGCGATCGCGCCGTCCTCGGTATAGACTTGTCTGTGAAAAATCGCGCCACCCTCGGCGAATTCCTGTACAATCTCGGTGGTTCGATCGTCCGCATCACCAAACAAGCTGATGGACGCTTTCGGGCGATCGCCCGCGACCCCCTCAACCGACGCATCCACGGACTTTCCGGCCTCGGAATCAACAGCCAGCGCAGCGACAAATACAAAGAAGTCACCTCCTGGGGAACCAGACAAGGAGACAACAACTACCTCACAGGCACAGGGCCCGCAGCCACCCAAGTCTTCGCCACCGTCAACAGCGACGGACTCGGCAACCGCATCATCGGCACAGCATACAACTGTTCCGGCGGCACAACCCCCTGGGGCACAATCCTCTCCGCCGAAGAAAACTTCCAAGGCAGCGAAGCCTTTTTCGTGGGGGTTCAGGAAGGCGTCAAACCCAACGGCGGCCAAACCGGCTACGCCAAGGGAACAACCGGTGAGGAATTCGGCTTAGTCGGCGAAAAATACGGCTGGATGGTAGAAGTCGATCCTCTAGACCCGAATTTCCGCCCCCGCAAACACACCGCTTTAGGCCGTTTCCGCCACGAAAACGTCGCCTTTCGCGCCGAAGCGGGACGCAAGTTAGTAGTGTACATGGGGGACGATCGCCGCGGCGGACACACCTGGAAATTTGTCAGCAACGGTACTGTTACAAATCCCGCAGATAAAACCAACAGCCGATTATTAGAAGACGGCGTTTTGTACGTCGCCCAATACAACCGCAACGGTGCGGGAAGATGGCTACCACTGACAATCAATGCCCAAACCAATCCGGTGAGCCCCCAAAAAATGGCCGAGGCCGAATTGGCAAGTTTTGGCAAAGCTCAAAGAGATGGCAATACACGCTTGCCAAAACGCGCCGGAATTGCAGGTCAAACCGAAGATGGCGGTTCTTTTGTAGCAGATACAACTAATGAAGCAACAGCACTTCCCGGCTACAGAAATAAAACTCTTGCTAATTTCTACAGCAGCCAAGGTGCGGTTTTAGTTGATGCTTTCTTAGCTGCTAATTTGATTGGCGGAACTCCGACGGCGCGGCCGGAAGATTTGGAAGTTAATCCTACTACTAAGGAAGTTTTCATTGCCTATACTGACGGCGCACCGGGCAGCGACGGATATCCAGATTCTCGCATTTTTAATGTTGCGAAATACACTGCTGCCCTCAACAGTGGCCAACAGTCGGGAGGAATTTACAAGATAATTGAAGACAGTGCCGACGGTGCTGGTTTGACTTTCCGCTGGCAGCGTTTTGCCCAAGGTGGAGAAGCCGGTGCGTTAGCTGGGGCGGGATTTGCTAGTGTGGATAATTTGGCTTTTGACCCTCAAGGCAATGTTTGGGGTGTCACTGATATGTCTACGAGCACGCACAACGGTTTTGATGTGGGTGCTGTTGGAAAGCCAGCAACTATCGACCACAAGAAAACTGGAAATGTCTCGGAATTTACTGGTGTTTTCGGCAACAATTGGCTGTTTTACATTCCGACTTCCGGGCCGAATGCGGGCAGTGTAATTCCCTTTGCTCACGGGCCGAATCGGTGCGAAATGACTGGGCCGACTTTTGTCGGAGATACGTTGTTGCTTGCGGTGCAGCATCCGGGGGAAGATTGCCCGATCGATGATGGTACTGTACTCAGCCGCCAAATTGAAATGTTGGATTTGAGCGGTGCTGTTTTCAATCAAACTCGGACTGTTTCTCGTGGTAGTTTGTGGCCGAGCAATATCTCGAATGATTCGCGCCGATCCCCCATGCCGTCGGTGATTGGGATTCGCCGCCTGCGAACAAATCCAACCGGCCAGTTTGCCTAGAGTTATCTGCTAAATTATACGCGAGCATCTGTAGGGACACGGCAATGCCGTGTCCTTATTTTTCAGTTTGTTGCATCATTGATTTTAATCTTATAGCAGTTCTCAACTGAGTTCGCCCCGTGCGCGATTGCTTTCTTACCAATTACCAATTGCTTTCTTACCAATTACCAATTATCGGAGATCCCTCACCTAAACGAGAAAAACTATATCCGTATTTTCACTGACAAATATGACTATTATGACTGCAAGTAATGAAAAATAAGACATTAAATTTCACATCAGAAGTTGGGATTAGAGCTAAGCTAGAGCTAATCGGACAAATTAGCTCTTATCAAAAAAATGCTTTATTCACTTTTGCCCAAATCTCAAGTCAAAGTTCGAGTTTTAAAACAAATAGTAGCCGCTGTTTCGGCATCCTTAGCCATCAGTGCCACAGCCAGTTTGAAACCCTCGCCGGTATTAGCTGCTAGCGATATCCCCACCACAACTCAAACCTCGATTCAACTAGCCGTCAAACCCGATTCTAGCTCGCAGCTAGGGCAGTTGCGCACCACTGTTCCCGTGCAGACAATGCAGCTCGATGCGGGTGGATTTATCCCGATCGCGATCGGCAGTATGATAGTCATTCTAGTGCTACCGCTATTTTTTGGCGGATTAGTCGTAATTGGCGATCGCGAAGTTGGCATTGTCAGTAAAAAGTTTAGCTTTAACGGCAAATCTTTGCCGCCCGGAGATTTAATTGCCTTAAACGGTGAAGCTGGATATCAAGCTGATACATTACCCCCCGGTTGGCATTGGGGTTATTGGCCTTTGCAATACAACGTCCGCAAAGAATCTTTAACAATCGTTCCCCAAGGCGAAATTGGCTTAGTTATCGCAGCAGGCGGCGAGTCGAATCCGCCACAGCGCATCCTCGGAAAAATCACAGAATGCGACAATTTTCAAGATGCTCGCAAATTCCTCAAAGAAGGTGGCGAAAAAGGTCGGCAACTCGGCATTCTGACTGGTGGTAGCTATCGAATTAACACGGCATTATTTACCGTAATTACAGCATCAAATGCTACCAAACACGGAATGACAGCCGAACAGTTGAAGCTGTACACAATCGCCCCAGACAAAGTGGGAATTGTCACAACTTATGACGGCGTTCCGATTCAAGATGGCGAAATTGCCGGCCCAATTATTCCGAATCACGACAACTTCCAAAACGCGCAAAAATTCATCACCGCTGGCGGGCGGCGCGGTTTGCAGGAACAGGTTTTGCTTTCCGGTTCATGGAACTTAAACCCTTGGTTTGTCGGCGTTGATCAAGTGGTGATGACCGAAATCCCGATCGGCTATGTCGGCGCCGTGATTTCCTATGTCGGCAAAACCTCCGAAGATGTCAGTGGCGCAGCTTTCACCCACGGCAACTTAGTAAATGTCGGCAACAAAGGCGTATGGGTGACACCTCTTTATCCCGGCAAACATCCGTTGAATACTCGCATTTTGAAAGTAGAATTAGTGCCAACTACAAACATTGTATTGAACTGGTCTGGTAAAACAGAACGGCACAGTTACGACTCTAAACTTTCGTCTTTAACCGTGCGTTCTCAAGACGGTTTTGCCTTCGATTTAGAAGTAGCTCAAATCATTCACGTAGGAGCTTTGGATGCTCCGAAAGTCATCTCTCGCGTCGGTTCGATGCAGAATTTAGTAGACCACGTTTTGCAGCCGACAATCGGCAATTATTTCCGCAACTCTGCTCAAGCTTATTCTGTATTAGATTTTCTTTCAGCAAGAAGCGGCAGACAAGCGGAAGCCGCCGAGTATATCAAAGCAGCTTTGCGTACCTACGACGTGCAAGCAATTGATACTTTGATCGGGGATATTTTGCCGCCCGCAGAGTTGATGCAAACTCAAACAGACCGCAAAATTGCTGAGGAACAGCGCAAGACTTATGAGGTGCAGCAACTAGCACAAACTCAGCGGCAACAATTGGTGCGGGAAACGGCGCTGGCTGAGATTCAACAAGAGATGGTGAAATCCGAACAAGGCGTGAAGATTTCTGAGTTGAAAGCGAATTCTCAAATCAAACAAGCTCAAGGCGAAGCTGAATCAATTCGGGTGAAGGGAAATGCTCAAGCTGAAGCTTATCGCGCGGGTGTTGTAGCTTTGGGCGGTTCCGGTTATACGGCTTTGCAGTTAATGCAAATTATCGGCGATAGTCATGTGCGAGTTGTGCCGGATGTTGCGGTTAGCGGTAATGGTAGCGGCGGCGGTTTGGTTGACGGTTTGCTAGGAATGATGATGTGGAATCAAACTAGCAAAAATGGCGAAAATGGCGGGGAGTTGCCGATAATTACTTTGGAAAAATCGCAGCCTGCTGTTTTGGAACCTGTGGCCAAGTTACCAGCAAAGGTGAATTCAACAAAGCCACCAGAAGACCGGGCGGTTGAAACCGCGTCTATACAAACAAAACCCGCCGACGCGGGTTGAAGAGTGAGCGGTTAAAATTCCGTTATTTTCTTTTAGTCCGCGCAGGCGGACTTTGTTTGTGTAGGCGCGAATTCTATTCGCCGTAAATTCTATGTTTGTGTAGACTATGTTTGTGTAGACGCTAATTCTATTCGTTGGGAATCCTTGGATGCTGGATGTAGCGGAAAGAATGCAGCCGGCGAGACACAGAAAAACTCAGCAAGTTTTTGTATGTGTTCCGTTGTAAGTTGACGCTTTTCACGCAGAATATCAGAGATAATAGACTCCGTTTTGAAAATAGGAACGAGGTCTTTTTGTCTGAGCTTGAATTCTTCAATCAAAGCTTTTAACAGTTCTATCCCGTAAATGTCAGGAATAGGTTCTAAAGTTTGTTCGTATTCATAAACCAGGGTTCCGAGTACGTTTAAGTAGTCGCGTTCGTCAGGAGTTAGTTCGCCTTTGTCTAATAGAGAGTCAATGGTTTCTTGAGTTGCTATTAATTCCGACTCCGCAGTTACGGGTCGCGGCGGAAATGCTTTGAGCAATTCGATATAAGCATTAGAGTTGTTCATGGGAATATTCATTTTGTTAAACAAAAACTACATCATTTTGTAGGTAGATAATGCGCACATTGTACCTGATTATTATGCGCACTAAGCTGTTGCGCATTTAAATTGTATATTCGGGACGATGCTCAAAGCCCATCCCACAAGAGTGTTTAATTGATTTTTGACACACAATTTAAATGTAGAACAGCTTACACCTGATTGTTCTGGTGCGCAGTGCGTACATTACACATGATTTGCTCTCTTTTCTTTCAGTCCGCGAAGGCGGACTTTGTTTGTGTAGGCGCGAATTCTATTCGCCGTAAATTCGATGTTTGTGTAGACGCGAATTCTATTCGTCGCAAATCAATCTGTTTCTCCGTTGCGGCAAATCGCAGTACAATCGATCGCAGTATTGCATATAAGGAATCTCCCATGTCAGACCAGTTTTCCACTGAAATTAGCGATCGCATCTGCACTCACATGAACGAAGACCACGCTAGCGCCGTAGTCTTGTACGCTCAAGCCTACGGCGACAAGCCAGAGGCGACATCGGCTCAAATGCTCGCGATTGATGCCAACGGCATGGATTTAACGGCTCAAGTCAATGACGAAACAGTGCCTGTCAGAGTAAAGTTCGATCGCACTTTAGCAGATGCCGAAGATGCCCATCACATTCTCATCGATATGCTAAAACAAGCCAGAAAAGCTGCTAAATAGCCAACTGTGCACGATTCTGTTATAATTTTAAGGTTCGTTCGTAGTACGGACTTTAGTCCGTTTGAATTATTTAGAAGGACTAAAGTCCTAACTACAAACCTTTAGTCCGGTTAAATCGTTGAAAAAGACTAAAGTCCTGACTACAAACAAAATATTTAATAAACTTTAATTTACATCTAAAATCTCAAATAAAATGACAGAAAAATACCCCCATTCCAGAGAATTAGATGCCATCAACGGCGGTAAAAACAATCCTTTCGAGGCACTCATTAAACGACTAGATTTGATGATTCGCGCCCGCTATTCGCTGCTGTACATTGTCGGCGCAGAAGAGGAACCAGTCGAAGCTGTAATTGCCCAAGTAGCGCTGCAAGTAACACCCGCGCGCCGAGTATTATTCTGGGATATCGTGCGCGGCTGGGAAGATAACGGTTCTGGAAAAGGTTCGGTAATGGCAGCGCTCGATCGCATCGGCAAGACGGCTGTCGAAGAATATACTATATTTGTACTGCGGGATTTACACCCAATTTTGAGAGCTCCGTACACAGACAAAAATGCCCCAGTAGTGCGGGAATTGCGCAATTTAACCAGGGAATTGAAGCGCAGCAAAAAAACAATCATCCTCACTTCTCACGCGCTGGAATTGCCAGAAGAATTGAAAGAAGATATCACAGTAATTGATTTCCCTTTGCCCAACATCCAAGAAATCAATCATTTAATTTCCCATGTTGTGGAAAAGCCGGAACAGTTGCAAGTTAGTGGCTTAGCAAAGGAACAATTAGTTAAAGCTTGTCAAGGTTTGAGTCGCGCTCGAATTGGGCGCGTTTTAGCTAAAGGTTTGGCCGCCAAACAGCAAATTAACGAGTCGGATATTGACGGAGTTTTGGAGGAAAAACAGCAAGCAATTCGGCAAACTGGAATTTTGGAGTTTTGCAACTATAGAGAATCCCTAAAAAATGTGGGAGGATTGGAGAATTTGAAGCAGTGGGTAAAGATGCGGCAAGATGCTTTTACTGATGAAGCGCGCCGCTACGGTATACCGAATCCCAAGGGCGTTTTGTTAGTAGGAATTCAAGGCACGGGCAAATCTTTATCTGCCAAAACTATTGCTTGCGAATGGCGTTTACCGCTGCTGCGCTTGGATACTGGGCGATTGTTTGGCGGCGTGGTCGGGGAAAGCGAAAGTCGTGTTAGGCAAATGATACAATTAGCAGAGGCGATCGCACCTTGCGTCTTGTGGATCGATGAAATAGATAAAGCCTTCGGCAACATTATCAGCGGCGGCGACGGCGATTCGGGGACTTCGCGCCGGGTATTCGGCAGTTTGATCACTTGGATGCAGGAAAAAACCAGTCCCGTGTTTATCGTCGCAACTGCAAATAACGTGCGGATTTTGCCCGCTGAGTTGCTCAGAAAAGGTCGGTTTGATGAGATTTTCTTTTTAAATTTGCCATCAGAATCGGAACGGCAAGATATTTTTAAAGTGCATTTGCAGCGTTTGCGGCCCACTAGATTGCGCGATTTTGATTTGGAGGTTTTGGCGAAGTCTGCTGAGAATTTTAGCGGTGCGGAAATTGAGCAAGTTGTAATTGATGGATTGTACCGCGCTTTTGGCACTTTTGTGAACGGACAGCGCCGAGATTTGACGACGGAGGATGTTTTGAGGTCGATCGAGGATACGGTACCATTAGCTGCGATCGCGCGATCGCAAATTGAAGATTTGAAGCGGTGGGCGGCCGAAGCAGGGGCGAGAACAGCTTCTAACGATACTCGATTGATTGATGAATTGAAACGCTACAGCCGGCCGCTGGGAGGAGATGCGATCGACAATTAACCAAATTTAGGTTCGTAGTAAGGACTTTAGTCCTTCATGAATGCGGACTGAAGTCCGAACGATCGAACCTAATCTAAAAACATTTGTTCGCAGTCATGACTTTAGTCCTTAGTCTCGATTCGCCCCAACGAAAAAGGACTGAAGTCCTCACTACGAACCTAATCTAAAAATATCCGCAAAAATCGCATTTTCCCCAACCATTCTACTCGCAGCCGGCGAATCGTAAACCACTAACAACGAATTCTCCTCCCCCAAATAGGGAAACAAACTCAACCCCTCAGCATTGTCCGTACCAATCTGAAAAGGCAAGTCAAACAAAACCTCCAAATTTCCCCCATCTTGCCCAGTAATACTGTCGCCCGATCGCCCTAAAATTTCCCTTAACCTAAAAACCCTCGTCGCCCCCGATAAAGTCATCGTCGGCCCGGCCAAAACAATCAAATCTTCCCCATTAAAACACAATTCTCGCACACCCAAACCGTTCAAATCGACAAAATGTTTTTTGTACAATTTCCCTGCTTCCCCAATTTCCTTAAGCCTTAAAACTCCCGGTTCTGCTTCTTCAACCTCCAGTTCTAAAATTATCGCCCAACCCCGCAGCACCGGGCCCCGCAAACCGAGAAAAATGCTCTCCCCCCGCACCGCCAATCCCTCAATATCGAAGCCATTTTCTTTGCTCGGAATTGGCACAGAAAAATACAAGCCGAGATGGCTGTCATCTTGGAGCGCATCTGTTAGTAGATTGCCCGTTTCTGTCCGCTGAAGGCATCCCGCTGTCAATTGAATTTGGGGATTTTCAGGATGGGAAATTGACTTGTACAAAATCCCGTCTTTCACTGGGACTTTTGCTAGCAAATAGCGGTTGACCTCAGTCTTAATTGTTGCTAATCTTTCGAGATCGTCTGCGGAATTTTTACCTTTAGGTTTTTTGCGTTTTGTGCTGTGAGAACCGACCAGCCAAAGGCAATTGCTGCTGAAATCAATTCCTTCAATATCGATTTCGTCGTCGTCCGATAAATCGATAAAATCCCCGATCGCAAATTTTTGATGTTTTCCAAAAACATGAGGCGATACAGGCGACAAACATTCGAGGGAAGTCGTTTCATCGGAGCCCAGCCACAAATGGCCGTCGGGAGTGAAAGCAACAGCCGATAAGTCTGTAATAATATCGCTCACTTCGGTGTTGAATTTCAGCAGCAGGCGACCGAGCAAAAAGGATTCTGACATAATTGTTAGCACCAAAACTATTCTTAGGGAATTATAGCTAAAATTGCTTGAAACTGATATCCAGCCACAGGTGCAATAGTCCGCCGGGGAATTAATTCCCCGTCTCAAAGGTAAAGTCGGTTTTAACCGACTGAAAACTTATATTTAAAACTCAAATAAATATAATGTTATGTCCTCAGAGAGATGACTTCCGCTCTCCAGACAGGGATTTTCTACCCCTGGCAGCTCCGGCTCCAACCGCAGCCGGCGGTGATTATTCAGCAAACCGAACCTCTACAGACGGATAACACCCTAATTGAAACATTAACATCTCAGTTACATTTCGTTACTATAAGGAAACAGAGAAAAAAACTTCTCCCCCATAATATCAGAGGTCGTCATTATGAATAGTACATTTCGCGTCGGCAACCTGTTTGGAATTCCCTTTTATGTCAACGCATCTTGGTTTCTAGTTCTCGGTTTAGTAACCTGGCAATACGGCGGCGCACTAGCAGCCCTATTTCCCACATTAGGCCCTGTAGCGCCGTGGCTGCTAGGATTATTCTCAGCCTTACTATTATTTGCTTCCGTCTTAGCCCACGAATTAGGACACAGTTGGGTAGCTATCAAACAGGGAATTGGCGTGAAATCAATTTCGCTATTTCTGTTTGGCGGACTGGCTAATTTAGAAAGAGAATCGAAAACCCCAGCCGAAGCCTTTTGGGTCGCCATTGCAGGCCCATTAGTCAGCTTATTGTTATCCGGTTTGTTAACTGCGATCGGCGTCGGTGCAGCCCTCACAGGCCCCGCAGCAGCCATCGTTCAACTTTTAGCTTCCATCAACTTAGCTTTAGCCTTATTTAACTTGATTCCTGGTTTGCCCCTTGATGGCGGTAACATCCTCAAAGCGATCGTCTGGAAGATTACCGGCAACCCTTACAAAGGCGTAATTTTTGCTAGCCGCGTCGGTCAAATCATTGGCTGGATTGCCATTGCTACAGGCATCTTCGGCAATATTTGGAATTTAGTAATCGGTTGGTTCTTGTTGCAAAATGCTGGTCAATCTGCACAATACGCCACTGTCCAAAATAAACTCGCAGGGCTGACAGCCGCAGATGCTTTGAGTGCCGAAAGCCCGATCGTCTCCCAAGACTTGTCTCTCAGAGAATTTGCCAACAACTACGTGATTGGTAGCACTCATACCTGGCGCCGGTTCCTAGTTACCGATGATGCGGGACAATTGGTAGGTTCGATCGATCTTGACGACATGAAAACCATCCCCACCGGAAGCTGGCCCCAAGTTTTGGTAAAAGAGATCCTGAAGCCGATCGAATTTACCACCACCGTCAAACCAGAATTGTCCCTCCTCGAAGTCGTCAGCCTCCTCGAACAACTCAAAGTACAAGAACTCCCCGTCATTCGCGAAAACGGTGTCCTCGTCGGGCTTGTAGAAAAAGCGGAAATCGCCCGCCTGCTACAGAAACAAGCTGAAGCTAATCCTGCTTAATACCCTCAGATACTTGACAAATAACAGTTGACCCCCTCGATCGCAATTTACCAAAAGGGCGATCGGGGGGGTTAACTATATATTCACAGAAATCAAACACTAAATTATTAGCTGCAAAATCAAAGATGATAACTATAATAGTGTATTGATCATGTGAGCGAGGACGCTATGCCATCCCAGGACTTTTCCTCTAAATCCGAAACAAAAGAGTCAAAAGTTCTTCCTGCTCTCACAAACAATATACTGCCCCAGCAGAACCCACCTCAACCGACAGCTAAATTCACAAATTCAGAGCTGACAGTTTCAGCAGCGCAAGATATTATTTACAAATTTTTTATACATCATATCAACGACTCCGCCTCCGAATTAGTTTTGCAGCAATTTAAAAAAATATTCATACAACTGATTACTCCAGTCAACCCAAAAATAACTCAAGCCATACAGACAATAATTGAGTTTGACAGTCAACGAGAATTCAACAACTTATTTAAACGCTGCTGTTACATCTTATTAAATAACTGGATTATCCACAGAAAATACGAACTTGCTCGGGACTTAATTAAAATTATTAGCGAGAGAGCCATCAGCCAACCTCACCCCGACAATTGTCTGAAAATATTGAGAGTGTGGCTGACAAATTTTGTTAATAGCAAAGACTATGAAGACCTAAAGTTATCTGTATCCAAGTACGACGACGACTACCATCCGGTAGAAATTCACTGGACTTCTCACTATCAGCCTTATTTGCTAGTCGCTCAATATCTAGATGCCAAAAACACCCCCGAAGAACGACAAACTGCTAGAATAATGTCGCAGCAGCTAAAAGACAAATACAAGTTTGATCTAGCAATGTACACATCTCGTTCTCAGTCTGCCGCATTCAAATCTGAAAAACATAATAACCCTACACTTCTAGGAGATGAAGCCCTGCGTTTGATCAAAATTATTTTGATAAATCGAGGCTCCTTGAACTATCGCAGTTTGGCCAATGTTTTTATCAATCAGAGTCAGAAAATTACCTACAGCCAGTTTAAAGAATATCTGATCAAGTATTTATTCTATTACGATACAAAATTTGAGAATAATGATATTTATCAAGAACAAATAACCAATATATTAGGTAGTTTTCATCCCAATAATGACCAAAAGATATTGAATAATAGCCTGCATCTTAGAACTTGTAATTATCTCATCAAATCCTTGACTGTGGAAAATACTGGAAAACCAACACCCTTATTTGTAATGTGCGTAAACAAACTAAATCCTTTAACACTAGCAATTTTAATTCTCAAAATTATTTTGATTTCGCCGTATTCTCAAACTTACTTAGAACTTTGTTTTGCTCGATTAATTCAATATTATCAAGATCAATCTGCTGCTGATTGTCAGTGGCTGATTGATTTTTTAGAAGTTTGCCAGATTGCTCTAACTATTTATGGAGAAAATGTCCAATATAATTTAGTAAATATGTCAGAAAAATATCAAGAAGAACAGTTATTTATTGATCTCAATAATTGTCGAGTTTTTTCTCAACATAAACAAATCAAAAAAGACAAAGATTAGTTTGTAGGGTGCGCATTGCGCACCGGTTAATGAGTGTGGCCAGATATTTAGTCCGAAACCAGATAAGACGGCGGTTTCAAGTGTCCGATATTCCTTGGGTTCAGAATCAAAACGCTGAAAGTTAGTAGACTGATTGCATAAATCTTTGATAGAGCCGATCAACCGCAGATTTAAGACAGATCAACGCAGATCAACGCAGATACATTCCAGATAGTTTGCGAATGAGTGCAAGAGGTATAGTCAACCGGTGCGCAGTGCACACCCTACAAAATCAACTGTTCAGTTAGTCAACTGGTGCGCTCTTATAGCACCCTACAGCTCAATTTCTGTCATCAAATCGAGTATTTTTTGATAATCAAAATTATACAGATGATTCATCAGAACTTCAGCCAAAATATCATGCTCGCTGCGGATTTGCTCAATTGTTGTCACAATCAAGTCGAAGTCAGCCTGACGCACTGCCTGTTTGAGATTGCTCGTCCATTCGGGGGAAAGTTTGGGCTTCGAGTCAAGCGTAAATATTGCAGCACTATCAGATATTTTTTCGTTTACTATAGTTGAACTCTCCGATAAATCACTGACTTCAAAATATTTATTGATCAATTCAACTGCGTCAGTTGATGTCACAACTTGAATGTCAAATTTGAAGATTGTGCCGCGTCCAACTTCGCTCTCGGCGGTAATGTCTCCACCCATTAATCTGATGAACTCGCGGCTGATACTTAATCCTAATCCCGTACCTTTTTGAACTTTTTTGCCCGATGAACTTTGCACGAACAATTCAAATATACTTTCTAATTCTTCGGGTGAAATGCCAACTCCTGTATCAGCAATTTCAAAATAAATACTAACTAATTTTTGACCTTTAAATACATTAAAGCTTTCATCTAATTTCGGATGAATTTTTATTTCTTTATCTTGGCACACTGTTAGTGATATAGAGCCATTTTGGGTGAATTTAACTGCATTGTCTAATAGATTAATTAGAATTTGCTGCAACTTAACAGTATCAGCTTGTACATACTGAGGAACATCGGATGAACAGTCAATAATTAATTTCAATCCTTTTTTTTGTGCGGGGATTTTGAACATATTTTGCACGTCGCTTAGCAAGCGGTACAAGTCAAAGTTTTTGGGGTTGAGTATCATGCGCCCAGCTTCGATTTTTGATAAGTCTAAGACTTGGTTGATTAGTTGGAGCAGGTGCTCTCCACTGCGGCGAATAATTTTGATGTTTTCTTTTTCCGACAAGGTTAAATTGGCGCTGGGTTCCATTAATTGAGCGAAGCCGAGAATAGCGTTGAGGGGGGTTCGCAATTCGTGGCTCATGTTGGCGAGAAAGATGCTTTTAGCTTTATTGGCTGCTTCTGCGGCTTCTTTGGCTTGTTTTAGTTCTTGTTCTGCTTGTTTGCGATCGCTAATATCAAGTATTATGCCGTGCCAGACGATATCTCCATTTTCGCGCAATTCTGGTCGAGAATAACCTTGGAGCCATTTGAGTTTTCCCGATGCTGTCACAATCCGCCATTCGTGGGCAAATGGTTCGAGATTTGTGGCACTTTTGACAATTGCCTCGAAGTGGCTGGGGCGATCGTCCGTGTGCATTTGTTCGTAGAGTAAAGCATAGTTTTTCTTGATTTCCTCCGTCTCTAATTCTTGAATTTCTCGGCACAACGGACTGATATATTCCATATTCACTGAGCCGTCGGGATGCTGCACGAATATGTAAAGTTCTCCGGGAACAGTGATCGCTAATTTGTGAAATAGAGCTTCGCTTTTTTGTAAGGCTAATTGTGCTTGTTTACGATCGCCAATATCAATCCCAAACCCAAACAAAAAGTCAAAATTGCCATTGTCGTCTAAAACGGGCGTACCGTACCACTCGACTAACAAAGTATCACCGCACTTTGTGAGAATCTGGTGTTCGTTAACCGTTTGTGGGCTGGCTTTGACTCCCTTAAAAATCGAATGTAATGAAGATCGATCGCCCTCTGGGACAAATGTAGCTAAGTAATCTTTGCCGATAACTTCTGTGGCAGGATAACCCACAGCTTGCAGCATACAGTCATTCGCCCGCAGGATTCTACCCTCACAGTCGATCGCCACAAAAAAGATCGGAGAATTTTCAATAATCTTGAAGTTAAAGTCCCGCTCTTTGCGGATAATTTTTGCAGCTTGGTGGCGCTCCTCAATTTCGATCTCCAAGCGGGCATTGATTTCAGCTAACTCGATCGTGCGCGAGGCTACTTCAATTTCCAGGGTGCGGTTGTAATCAGCCAATATTTGCTCTGCGTGTTTGCGATCGGTGATATCTTGAAAAACAATCATCACGTAAAGGATCTTGCCCGTAGCGTCAAACACCGGCACCGATCGCACTTGCAAGCGAATATTTTTCCCGTCTGGGCGAATTTCCATATCTTCAACCAGCGTTTCTTCACCCCTCACAGCCCGTTCAAAAGGCGAGTCTTCCATCGGGTAAAGCCGATCGGTTCCTGCGACATAAAGCTGATAAGTTTCTGGGAGCCCTGCTGCTGTTGTATTTGGTATCGCTCCTTTGCCCGTAATCTCTGCTCCCATCGAATTCATAAAAACAGTGCTACCCGTCGGAGTCAGGGCTACCACCCCAACGGGCAAACTTTCTAACAGCTTGGCAAATTTTGCTTCGCTTTCGGCCGAAGCTTGAAAAGACTTTTTCAATTGAGCCGCCATTTCGTTAAAAGACTGCGCTAAGGAGCCGACTTCATCAAGCCTGCTGACAGCAACAGCATGATCGAATTCTCCTCGGGCGATATCTTTAGCTGCGACTTTGAGCCGCAGCAACGGCAGCGTCACCCACCTAGCTGTCAGAAATCCGGCAATTGTCGATAGCAGCAGCGCCGCCGCAGAAAGTAAAATTGTACTGCGGGTATTTTTGTTAATTTGCCCCATGAAATCCGATGCGGGAACTGCGATCGCGATCAGCCAGTTCAAACCGTTACTATCGGAAAACGGCAGCACTTCCACAAAATATTCTGCCCCGTCTCGGCTGAATTTCAGTTGCTGCCGCTGCTGAATGTTACCAAAGCCCCCAAACTGTTCGTACAAATACTTAGCTGCGGTGCGAATCACAGGAGTTTTGCTGTCTAAAACATTCAGTCGTTCAGGTTTCTGGTTTCCCGACATCTTTCTGAAGGGTGATTCTTGACTCGAACTGGCCACCAACAAGCCCGATCGTTCGATCGCGAAAATTTGTCCCGTTTTGCTAAACTTGAGGCGATCGAGATATTGCTGAATTTCCAAGAGCGACAAATCTACCGCACAAACTCCCAGCAATTTACCATTGCGATCGCGAATTGGTTGGCTCGCAGCAATAAAAACAGTCCCCGGAGTAAAACCCTGATAAATGCTCGTCCAAATCGGTTTGTTAGCTGCGACAGCTTCTTTGTACCAAGGGCGCACCCGAGCATCATAGGTTCCCGGTTCCACGTTGAATTTGGCCGTGCGATTGCCTCTGTTGTCTGTAGCGTAGTAAATATTCTGAGAGTTAGTAGACTTGTTAGCGGCGATAATTTGCAAGCTATTGTCCTTGGGGTTGCGCCAAATGGCGAGATATTCTCCTGATTTTTCAGAACCGAGGGAGATCCACTGAATGCTTTTAAACGATCGCATTTGCTGCCAGAGGAACTTCTCTCCTCCCGGCTGGGCTTGTCCTAACTGTAAGTTTAATTCGGCGCGCTCGATCGCTTCAGCATTAAGTTGATTTACCCAGTGGGTATTTTCGAGAACAGTAGTCAGTTGTTCTTCAACTCTTTTCCCCGTCTGGGCGATCAATTCCTGGGCGAGCTCTTCGACTGCTCTTTCTCCATTGCGAAAAGAAAGATACCCGACAATCCCGACTGCTGCGACGATTTGCAGCACAAAAGAGGCTACTAGAACGCAGCGTAGGGGTATTTTTGTGGGTTGTTGGACAGTTTGAAAGGCGAATCGGGACAACGGCATAGGCTGGTGACTAATTCCTCCCTTTCACTGTAACTGTTTCGATCGGTAATTTGACGTAGGGGCGATCGGGCTTGTTTACTTCCCGTCAGTCGATTTGAGATTTGAGATTTGAGATTTGAGATTTGGGGATGAATGATTCTGTATGGGCTTGGAGGTTGCCTACAGTCGCATTTTTGTCTTCCACTGGTATTGCACACTCTTGGCTAACAATACCTCCGCCCTGTTATTGCTTTGTTCGCTTTCGCACCTCTTTTTACCCTCCGAGCGAAGCCGTTATAACCTTCTTCCTTCTTCCCGGTTCCTGAGCGAAGCGTCGCCCTGAGCGTAGTCGAAGGGCCTTCTTCCTTCTTCCTTCTTCCTTCTTCCTTCTTCCTTCTTCCTTCTTCCTTCTTCCTTCTTCCTTCTTCCTTCTTCCTTCTTCCTGATGACTAATGACTGATGACTAATGACTGATGACTAATGACTAATGAC
>JAJAYT010000511.1 GCA_026786085.1 Microcoleus sp. CAN_BIN18
CTCATAAACCCGCCCCCACCCACCAACAATAAAAATGTACCGTAAATTTATTGATAAAATGTTGATGTAAATAATGGCGGGGATGGGGCGGGTTTATGAGATTGTTTATGGGTTTCATAGATAGTTAGCTCACGGGCCCCTACAGGATTTTGGGAGATTTTTGTAGGGGCGGGTTCGTCAACCATTTATAATAAAAATCAATAATCTCATAAACCCGCCCCCACCCACCAACAATAAAAATGTACCGTAAATTTATTGATAAAATGTTGATGTAAATAATGGCGGGGATGGGGCGGGTTTATGAGATTATTTATGGGTTTCATAGATAGTTAGCTCACGGGCCCCTACAGGATTTTGGAAAATTTTTGTAGGGGCGGGTTCAACAACCATTTATAATAAAAATGAATAATTTCATAAACCCGCCCCCACCCACCATAAATAAAAATGTATGACCGCTACAATTTGTTCTGATCTCCTTGGCCGTTGCTATAGATGGTGCGTCAGAATTTTATCTTAGGTGATAATTGACAATTACCTTGTCTGACGCACCCTACAACTGATTTCTTCCTTCTGCTGTAACTATTACTCAGGCAAAGAAACTGGCTGAATATATTGAGAATTAGCGCGCACATAACAGCCTTGTCTTGTCAACAACCAGGGTGAATTGTTCGCCATCAAAATCGCATTTCCTGCCCGGAGTTCAGCCGCAATTGGAGCTCCATCGGCGCGGTAAACTTGTTGAATTGCTCCGTTTGGGGTTTGGCGGCAGTTGAGTTCTCCATCCCGCGAAGTGACGCGCCAAGCAGGCCAACTTACAGAACCAGCAGTTTGGCTCAACCAAGTATTAGTATTGCTGGAAGTATAGTCGCCACTTGCATTAGCACGCGGTAAAGGTTCAACTAAATTAACTTTAAATGTCTGGCCAACAGAAGTACAATTTTGTCCCCCCTTCACTTTCCAAGTAACTTGTGCCCCCAGTTGGACGCTCCTGCCAATTGGACGCCTAACAATGGCAATATCTCCAGAACAAACAATAGTTCGACCAGGGCCAATCGTAGTGTCTCTAAAAGTTCCGTTGTAATAGTAAGAGCCGAGTGCTCCTTCGGAACGGGTAATCTGAATCTTGCCCAAAAATTCCCTACCGCCTACTTTAGTAAAATAAAAACCGCTGGGATTGTTGGCTTTTTCGGACAAGTTTAAAGTAGTTTTTCCGGTGGGATTAATATAAGTAGTAGCGCTAGCAGCACCGCACCAAATTAATGCCAAAACTCCTGCTGAAAACCAAATATTAAGTCGTTTCATTGAAATACCTTTGATGAACTTCTACTTTATTTATAGCTGGCAGCCAAATACTTCACCAGTCGCTTGAGCGAGTGTCACTCATTTGAGCGACAGCGCGCGGGCATCAAATCTGCAAAACTTCACCCTACTTCATCTCTCTTCAACTCGCTTTACCTACTTTCCCCGGGATCGCTGGTGTACACGCTTCAACTTCTGACTCATTGCAGCTTCAAATAATTAGCAGGAAACTAAATTTATACACGTAAGTAAAGGAGTTCAGATCACCGCTAAATACTGTGGATTTTACGGGTATTCCCAGCGGGGTCAAGTTGCGGTAACTAACACTTTGCCGGTTTTGACAACTGGCCGATTTCACATCTGAGAGTGTTTGTAAAGAAATATAAAAGCTCCGGAAACTTAATTACTGTGACAGAAGGTAGGATTTCTAAGCTCAACCTATAGAAAACTCGTATTGATTCATTGCAAAAATGAACTTTTAAAATACGAATTTAACTGACGATAAACTTAGTTTCTTTTTCTAGGGAAATACATTATGGCTGACGGTCAATTAGGAGTTATACTAAGGATGGCTCAAATAATTAATCCTCAAATTGAGAGCGATCGACACTTTGAAATCGATTTAGAAAAATTGCGGCAACTGCCAGCAGGAACGTTAGGGTGCGAAGTGGCGCGATTTCTAGACGAACAAGGCTTTGAGCCGATCGCATCAGGAGACTGGATTCAACGAAACCACGACGTTTGGCACGTTCTGACGGGTCTTTCACCTTCTGCTGAAGATGAATTTGTACTTCAAGCGTTTACCCGCGCTCAAGTATTTCGTCCTTCCTGTGCGATTTTAGTGTTAGTTGGATTGCTAAGTGGAAAATGCGCGATCGGACAAATTATCAAAGGCTTAAAACATGGAAAATTAGCCGATCGACTAATTGACTGGGACGTTGCATCTGACTGGGAAACTCCTTTATCTGAAGTCCGAGAAAAACTGGGAATTCTACCATTAAGTGACTAGATTTTTAACTCATTACTGCACTGCAAAACTATGCAAAGCACAATTTACAAACCGGAAATTAGCCTGAGTCCACGGGAAAAGGCGATCGCGCAATTAGTCGCCCAAGGCCTGCCAAACAAATGTATTGCCAAAAATTTAAACATCAGTCACTGGACGGTTGCTACTTACGTAAGGCGGATTTTTATCAAACTCGGTGTTTGTTCCAGAACAGCCATGATTGCACTGTTGATTAAAGAAAATTTGCTCTGGGACTGACAAATAAGTAGGGTGTGTCAGATCAGACGGCGGTTGAAACCGCGTCTACACAAACGAAGTCCGCCTCCGCGGACTGAAGATCAGAACATAAAACATAATTTTCACTGCCCGTTCTTCAACCCGCTCCCGTCGCGTGAAAGTTTGTATAGAGGCGGTTTCAACCGCCCGGTCTTCTTATCTGAACTTATCCGAACCGTATTGGGGTATAGAAGGTTAATGCTGTATTACCATACACTTTGTGGCGGCAAACTTCGAGGCCGGGAATCGGTTGTGTCGATCGCTCCGGGCTGTGTTCGATCGCGATTTCGCCATCAGGTGCTAACATTTCTTGGCTGGCGATCGCATTTAACACAGGTTCGTACAAGTCGCTGGCGTAGGGCGGATCGAAGTAAATGCGATCGAACTGCTGTCCCGCTAGTGCCGCCAATTTTGCGATCGCATTTCCCCGCAATATTTGGAATGTTTGGGAAGAGTCTGCTACTTGCTCCCAGTTTTCGCGGATAATTGCACAAGCTTTCGCCGACTGTTCGATACCCGTGACACTCGCCGCTTGCCTACACAAAGCCTCTGCACCCATCGAACCACTGCCGGTACAAATGTCAAGCCATCTGCAATCTGCGATCGTCCCTTGCCAAATATTAAATAAAGCTTCTCTGACTCGCGAAGGTGTAGGGCGAGTTGCGAGTCCCGGCAGAGTTTTGATTTGGCGATTGCCGCAGATTCTCAGACTCATACAATTTTAGATTTGAGATTTGATATTTTAGATTAGGGACGACTGACTAGACATGGGTTTCGATCCGACCTACAGTTGCATTTTTCGAGGAAACTGGTATTGTTTAAAAATCTAAACACCCGGTTTATAGCACAAACCGGGTTTTGCACAAATCGCCTAAGCGGCAACTTTTGCCCTCACCAAACTGACAAAATTTGACAGCATTTGCAATCCCGTAGTCGAAGACTTTTCCGGGTGAAACTGCACAGCCATCAGATTGTCTTTAGCGATCGCCGCCGTCACATTTTGACTACCGTGAGTCACCATTGCCGATCGCACTTCCAAATCTATCGGATCGACATAATAAGAATGGACAAAATAAACCCAAGGTTGAGCAGGTAAACTTTCCCACAGCGGCAAATTCGGCTGACAAAATTCCAATTGATTCCATCCCATGTGCGGAATTGTCAACCCAGGTTCCGAGTGAAACCTGCGCACTTTCCCCGCAATCACGCCCAATCCCGGTTCTACACCTTCTTCGGAACTGTCAAACAGAATTTGCAAACCCAAACAAATGCCTAAAAAAGGTTTCCCCGACGCGATCGCACTTTTTATCGGTTCTATCAAATTGCGCGATCGTAAATTCTGCATTGCCGGATCGAACGAGCCCACACCCGGCAAAACCACCGCATCCGCCTGCTCGATTGTAGCAGGAGAATCCGTAATTTTTGGCACTGCACCCACATTTTCCAAGCCTTTACAGACCGAGTGCAGATTGCCCATGTCATAGTCCACTACTGCAATGACAGACATTGACTTACTTGCCTTATATGATCAATATCAGTATTATTGCACAAAACGTCATCAGTCATTAGTCATCAGTCATTAGTCTGATGAATTTTAAATTCCTGATTCCCAAATTCGAGGTTCGTAGGGGCTGGTTCGCCCAAATTTAGATCGTCAAATCCCAGAACTTAAAAACCCGCCCCCACCTAACCGATGGGTGGGGGCGGGTTTATAGATATTGTTGATTAGAGTTACGAATCAGGGTGAACCCGCCCCAACCCACCGACAATATTTTATGCGCGTTAATTTACCACAAATAATATGACTGCCAAAATTCTGTTAACCTCATTTAATACTTGGCTTCCCCATCAGAAATCTAACTCTTCTGACGACTTATTAGCCAAGATTTCCCAAATTATATATTTGCCTGATTCCCTGAGTTTTTTGAGGAAACTGCCCGTAGATGCCCAGGAAGCGCCGAATTTGGCGATCGCCCAAATCAACCAAATCCAACCCGACACCATTATCTGCTGCGGCATGGCAGAAAGCAGACAAAAATTAACCGTAGAATCCTGCGCTTGCTGCGAGACAGATATGCTGAAAACAGCAGTCAATCTCGAACCATTAATCGCTGATTTAGCCACCACAGAAATCAGTCACGAAGCCGGGAAATATGTTTGCGAAGCCCTCTATTATGCAGTTCTAAAGCATATTTGCGATGCTCAACTTGCCACTAAATGTATTTTCGTCCACGTCCCCATTTTAACTGATGAAAATCTCGATAAGATTGTCACCGATTTTGTATTAATTATGCGCCGCCTAACTCTCGCAGAAGACTGAGCGGTTGAAAACGCGTCTATACAAACAAAACCTGCCTCCGCAGGTTGAAGAACGAGCGGTTAAAATTACGTTATCTTCGTTAAGGGATCGGAGGCGGACTTCGTTTTTATAGACGCGGTTTCAACCGCCATCTTATCTGAACCGTATTGGTCTTTAGCCGCCGTAATTCCAACCAGTGCTTTCTAACAGCAACGGATCTCCCTCCCGGTGAACCCCTGCACCGATAACTTCTCCCACATAAACCGTGTGATCCCCGTGTTCCACAGCACCCACAACATTGCACTCGATGTAACCCAGAGAGTCCGAAATAATCGGACAACCAGTTTGGGCCCCAGCATAAAATTCTACATCCTCAAATTTATTGCCAACGCGGCGCTGCGGCTTAAAGAATTTCTGCGCTAACTCTTTTTGTCCTGCTTCCAGGAAACTCAAAGCAAACACACCGCTGGCTTTAATCATGGCGTGGGATTTCGAGTCTTGCTTAACGCAGTTGACGACTAAAGGAGGGGTAAAGGAAGATTGCATCACCCAGCTAGCGGTGAAACCGTTGACTTCCTCTCCGTCTTTGACGCCGCAGATGTACAATCCGTGAGGGATTTTGCGCAGGATGGTCTTTTTAGCTTGTTCGTCTAACACGGGCTTACCTGTCGATCGATAATTCTACACAGCCCAGTTTACCAACAATGGCCCACAAACCCAACTGTCTTAAGAGCGATCGACAATATCACCTTTTTCTCTTCTTTATCTAACTTCGCGCTAAGAGTGCTTACGCACCGCTTCGCGTACTGCGTCTTCTTGCTTTCGTTAAATAAGCATTATTTAAGCGGGAAGAGAGTAAGTTTTAACTCAAAACTAAAAATTTAAAACTCTCAAACAACTCCGTGCTTTTTAAACCAATCTTGCAGCTTTTTCCAAGCATCATTGGCTTCTTTTTCCCGGTAAGTGGGGCGATAGTCGGCATTAAAACCGTGCGGCGCATCTGGATAAACCACGATTTCGGAACCGCTGCTGCCAGTTTTGAGAACTTGCTGCATTTTCTCGACTGTATCGTTGGGAATTGAGTCGTCTTTGCCACCGTACAGCCCCAATATGGGCACTTTCAAAGTTGCTGCAAGGTCGATCGGCTGTTTGGGAGTCAAAGCCGTAGAATCGCCAACCAAACGCCCGTACCAAGCCGCGCCAGCTTTGACTTTCGGGTTGTGAGCCGCGTACAGCCAGACAATTCTGCCGCCCCAGCAAAATCCTGTAATGCCCAACTTATTAATATTGCCCTTTCCTGACTTTTGCGCCCAATCTACGGTAGCATCTAAATCTGACATAACTTGAGCGTCGGAAACTTTAGAAACCACTTTAGTAATAATTTCTTGAATGTCGGTGATTTTAGAAACATCGCCTTGACGGGCAAACATCTCTGGGGCGATCGCCAAATAGCCTAATTTAGCAAAACGCCGACAAATATCTTGAATGTGTGCGTGAACTCCGAAGATTTCTTGAATTACTAAAATTACTGGAAAATTGCTACCGCTAGCGGGCATTGCCCTGTAGGCTGGAATTTGCCCATCTTTCACAGGAATCTTCACTTCACCTGCGACTAAATTAGTTGTATCTGTGGTAATAGTTGCCGCAGCAATCGGATGAACTGCTAAAGCAAATCCGGCGGTTAATGCGGTGACAGTGATAAATTGTCTGCGAGTTAAATCTTTCATAGATAATGGGTAATGGGTAATTGGTAATTGGTAATTCTTCCATTTGACATCCGTTAAATCCGTTAAATCCGCTACACAATCCGCTGCCGAACTTCCTTCTCTCGGAAAAGCCGATCGTGTTCTGGATGGTACAAGCGCGATCGCCCTTGGGCTTCTGTACCCAACGCCGGACTAATCACATACATCGTCGTCCTCATCAAATTATTTTCGCGCGTAGCAACGGCCATTTTGTCAAGAGGAACTAGGACAATTTTTTCATCAGGCCAGCCCAGCCGATAACAAATAGCCACAGGTAAATCCGATGGGTAATGTTCCATCAACTTAGCTTGAGCTCGATCGACATGGCGCGCGCTCAAATACAGACACAAACTCGCTTGATGAGCCGCCAAACTAGCTAATTCTTCACGTTCCGGCACTTCAGTTCGGCCGCTAATTCTAGTCAAAATAATTGTTTGCACAACTCCCGGAACTGTCAACTCAATTTTAAGTTTAGCTGCCGCGAGTTGGAAAGCACTAATTCCCGGAATTACCTCAAAAGCAATTCCCGCTTCAGCCAAAGCCTGCATTTGTTCGCCGACAGCGCCGTACAGACAGGGATCGCCGGAATGGAGGCGGACGACGCTTTTGCCGTCGCGCACTCGCTCCACCATCAAAGGTACAATCTCTTCGAGAGTTTTATCAGCAGTTTGGATAACTTCAGCATCCGCGCGCACCCCCTCCAAAATTTGCTTTGGAACTAGGGAATCAGCAAATAATATGACATCAGCCGCAGCCAGTAATTTTTGAGCCTTAACAGTCAACAAATCCGGGTCTCCGGGGCCTGCACCTACAATGTATACGCCTGGAATTAGGGATGCAATCTCTGTCAAACTCATGGCTGCTAAAAAAATTCCTAAATTTACCGGCGCTTCCGGATGCACCTGTTTTGGTTGGAAGTAAGGGATGGTAGATGCACCCTGGTTTTGAACCCTAGAGACTAACCTCTCTGGGGTTTTTTATTGATCCTCTGGGGATTTGCGAGTGGAATTTGCCCGATCGCCCGTGGGGGATACAACATCTGGCAAAGGTCGATCGACCAAATAAAGCCAAGCCAACCCGCCCAAACCTAACACAATTCCTGTCAAGCTTACCATCTGTGCAGCCCGCAGTGGCCCGAACATCAAACTATCAGTTCGCAACCCTTCAATCCAGACTCTACCGGAACTGTAAGCTGCGATGTAAAGCAAAAACAAAGCACCAGTTTTTAACCTAATTTGGCCCTGCAAATCGCGGAAAAACAAAGTCAGCAGCAACCCAAATACTGTCAAATTCCACAGAGATTCGTAGAGAAATGTGGGATGGAAGTATTCAAAATTAGCATAGGCGATCGGGCGACTGTTTGGGGGAATATAGAGTTTCCAGGGCAAATCCGTAGGACTACCAAAAGCTTCCGAGTTAAAGAAATTTCCCCAGCGTCCAATAGCCTGACCGAGAATTGCCGAAGGCGCGATTAAATCTGCCAATTGCCAAAAAGAAACTCGCTGGATTTTAGCAAAAATTAAAGCTGCAATCATGCCGCCCAAAATCGCCCCGTGAATGGCAATTCCACCTTTCCAAATCGCCAGAATATCTTCAGGCCTCTGGGCGTATTGCGGCCACTCGAAAGCCACGTAGTAAATTCGAGCGCAGGGAATCGCGCCCAAAACTAGCCAAATTGCTAAATCGCCCAGCAATTCTGGGTTGACGCGGCGCTTTTCTGCCAAATATTGGGACAGACTGACCCCAATCAAGACAGCAGAAGCTATCAACAGCCCGTACCAACGGATAGCTACGGGGCCGAGTTGAAAGATAATCGGGCCCGGGGATGTAAATTGAAACCCTAGGGGTAGCGTGAGAATATTTAGCACCATGAAAGTTGCATTAATTTTGGTGGAAAGCTGTCAAATTGGCATACCCTTTAACAAACTACAGAGTTTATTTTAGGTGGCTGCGGTCATTTACACGCAATATTTGGGGAATTTTGCCGAAATTTAACTTTGTAGCGGATATTTTTGTCAGGAGATAAGACGGCGGTTGAAACCGCGTCTACACGAACGAAGTCCGAGCTCAGAGGGACTGAAGAAAATAACCCAATTTTAACCGCCCGGTCTTCTGCATAAGTACCTTGAGGAGGATTTTCGGCAGTTTGGGTCGAGAAGTTTTAAGATAGAGGGTGCCTTTAAATTTTCTGATGACCTATGTCTCCTACTTCCGTTTCTCAGGTGTACTCTTCTGGTAATTCCAGGGATGCGAATCAGTCTCGCAAGACTGCTGCTTTGGCTGTTGAGTCTGGTAAAATTCCGCCATTGTTGGGCGCGAGTTTGGCTGAGTTAACGGAGTGGGTACAGCAGCAGGGACAACCGGCTTATCGCGGAAAGCAGTTGTACCAGTGGATTTATGAGAGAGGCGCGCGATCGCTCTCCGATATTTCTGTATTCTCAAAACAATGGCGCGAGACTGTTGCTAAAATTCCGATCGGGCGATCGACTATTCATTTGCGATCGGTCGCACCAGACGCTACAGTAAAGTATCTCCTAAAATTAGCAGACGGTCAAATCATTGAAACCGTCGGCATTCCCACCGAAAAACGGCTGACTGTGTGCGTTTCGGCGCAAGTTGGCTGCGCGATGGGCTGCGATTTTTGCGCCACCGGCAAAGGCGGTTTCAAGCGCAATTTAGAAGTGAACGAAATCGTCGATCAAGTCTTGACAGTACAGCAAGATTTCGGCCGCCGAGTCAGCCATATCGTATTTATGGGGATGGGGGAACCGCTGCTGAATTTCGATAACGTCGTAGCTGCTGTCAAGTGTTTGAATCAAGACGTAGGAATTGGACAGCGCAACATCACCATTTCCACAGTCGGAATCCGCAATCGCATCAGCCAACTAGCCGAACATCAACTGCAAGTTACCCTCGCCGTCAGCCTCCACGCTTCCAATCAAAGATTGCGCGAAGAGTTGATTCCCAGCGCCCACCCTTATCCTTTGGGTGAGTTAATGGTAGAATGCCGCGAATATGTGCGATCGACTGGACGTAGATTAAGCTTTGAATACGTGCTGTTAGCTAATGTGAATGACTTGCCAGAACACGCAGCCGAGTTAGCAAGTCAGTTGCGCGGTTTTCAGTGTCACGTCAATTTGATTCCCTACAATCCGATTCAGGAAGCTGAATATCAGCGACCAACTCCCAATCGAATCAACAATTTTGTCACGGTTTTGAAGGAAAAGAAAATTGCAGTTAGCGTGCGGTATTCTCGAGGCTTAGAAGCAGATGCCGCCTGCGGACAATTGCGCGCTTCTGAGGTTGAAGATTAGATTTTTAACCGATAAATAATCTTGTAGGGTGCGTCAGAGTGCGTGATTTAATCAAAAATTTACCAGCTACGATCTGACGCACCTTACTACTTCAAAAAATGGGCCAGTATATAGCCAGTAAGGGTTTCGGAGACTCGACTATATCTAAAATTGTCCGAAGTATTGATTTTGTGGTTGACAATCAAAAGCTGTCCGAAGTATTATGATATGCTAATGGCTACTACTTAGAAATCTAGTACAGTAACGGGTACATACCAACCTCTTACCTAAAATTCAATCAAAAAAAATTATATCATGGTGAGTAAAATGGTTAATAAAAAATACGACCAACTATATATAAAGCTTAACCAAAAAACAACAGCATTTTTACTATTAGGTCAAGACTATCTTCGCATAAATTCAGGTAAAGATCACTTCTTAGCGGAAATACTGCGTAAGTATAATAATGGAGCCGAACCTACTGGTTATAATCAAATTTTAGAAGGAGAAGCTCATAATAATTTCCAATCATCACTAGCTTGGATGCAGGAACGCTGTAATCGTTTTTCTCCTCCTGAATGGTTAGTAACAGTTGCGAGTTTTCTTTGGAATGGCGTTTATACTTCAGCTATTGATGTAATTTGGTTAAAAGCTTTTCGTTCTCAGGGACGAGAGCTACAATCCATTTATGATTCAGAAACATATAACCCAATTGATCCTCGAAATCGCTCTAGACTACATTGTACTTTTTTATTCGGATGCGTTAACAAAGAAGAAGAAAATCAACGACCTCCCTTAGAGGAATTTGAGTTTACAGACCGCGAATCAATAGCAAGTTCTCTTCTTCGTAAACTGCCGGAACTTATAACTCCAATGGGAGTTCTTATAATTGAAGGTTATGCAGGAGAGAGAGATTGGTTGTCGCCCCAAAATTTATATACTGTTGTTAATGCATTAAATCCTGGGCAAACTCATATTTTCAGCGTTACAGAAGATATAAAAAATAACCGTTTCATTTCAAAGCTTGTTAATTTGGGCAAGCTAATTATGCACGATGAGAGCCTTGAATCATACTTTTTGTTAGGTGAAAAAAATGGACTAATACGGCTTGGAGAGTCCCCAGAAGTAGAAGAAAATGGTCGCCGCATACAAATAGAAAATGAAGTATTGGAAATTCCGTTATCACTTTGGAATCAAGTTTCTCGGTCAGCGATTATTTTAGACGATACTGTATTAGTTGAACCAGAATATATTTCTCCCAATAGCGATCGACAGTACAGTGAATTTAGAAGATTTTTAGCTGAGTCAAGTATGAAACCCCTTTGGTCTGGTTATCATAGAGGTTTTGCGTTTCAGCGGGACTTTGAGAAAATGCTCCACACAATAGTTACAAAGAAAATTAAAGCTAATGATTTGCATAATTCACCAATAATTCTTCATGGGCAACCTGGAACAGGCAAGAGTGTTGCCCTTGGATCTCTAGCATATTTATTCCGCACCGATAAAAAATACCCTGTTCTTTTTATTGAACGAAAGTCTCAAATGCCTTCAATTACAGATATTAATACATTTTGTGAATGGGTTGAAAAGCGTGAGGTCTCCACTACTCTTTTAATTTGGGATGGAATGGTTGAGCATAAGCAATATTATGAATTTTCTAGAAAACTTGCAAGCTTAGGGCGTAAAGTTTTAATAGTAGGTAGTTGCTATAAAATTAAAGATATAAACAGTAATCAATTCAAATCTACTTTTATAGAAGCTCCGGCTACATTGAATTTAAAATCTAATTCTAATGAAGAAAATGAATTTTTGAGGTTCATTGAATTTATTAAAAAGTTTGCAGAACCTCTAGCTGAAATTTCTGGAAAACTAATCAGAAAGTACGATAACAGGTTTCTCGTTGCTCTCTATAGACTACTGCCAGATACCCGCAGTCAAATTCGTGATGGATTAATACAAGAAGTTCGCTTTTTTGAGGATGGGATTAATAAAGTTTCTCAGGATAAAGCGCCCAATCTGAAGACTAATATGGCTCTAGCATTTGCTATACTACAGGACAAACCTGAATGGCTAAAACAAGATATGCACGATGCTTTTTCTCTAAAAACTAGAGAAACTTTTAGTGATGAGAACGTAAGTAAAATTCAAAAAATTATTGGACTAATTATGGTTCCAGGGAAGCTTGGTTTAAATGTTCCGTTAGACATTTTAATGCGTGCTATAGACAAAGAAGGCGTGACAAATTTTGTCGAGATTATTAATAAGCTTAATACTGATATCATTACATGGTATTCTGAACAAAATGGCAACTACCAAATTGGAGCTAGACATTCTCTTGAAGCAGAAGAGATTACTAAGTCATTCCGGGGGTCAATTAAAGCAGAAGTTGATTATGCAAAGGAGCTTCTAATTAATGTCAGAGACAGAGGTGGATGGGATACCGAACTACAATTTGCATTGGATTTACTTAAGAAAATGGGACCCAATAGCCCCATTGATTATAAATATTTCTCTCAATATTTTGAAGACATATCTGACACCCTTACGAAACTCAGACAAGAACACAGCATAGCCAACCCGCGTTTGATGCTTCAAGAAGCAATGTTTCTACGAGAAGCTGCTACTAAAAAAAGTAAAATTTTATCGTCTAACGCAAATATTAGAGCTTCAAGTATGGTAGAGGAAATGTTTGATAAAGCGAAGTCAGTAATAGACGAAGCTCTCAAGCTAGTAGGTGAGGAGAAGCGTAATAAGAAAACACGGAGTGTTTTGTATGGCGAACTGTCTTCTATACTTGGCGCTAAATTTGAACACATACTAAAACAAGATTATCAAAGATCAATACCATATTTTGAAGAGGCTAAAAATATAGCATTTCAATCATTTTATTTGGACTCGGAAGAGTATCATCCTATAGATGTTTTAAGTTGGACTACTAGAGCTTTTCTCAACCACCCAAATCAGGAGCCAGAATTAATAGCTAAGAGTACGGCAGATATTCTTCAAGCATTTACAATGGTAGAGATTCAAGACTTTGATCCAGTTCAACAAGTTAAATTTCAGACGCGTCGTCAACAAATAGGTAAATTGATTGGAAGATTAGATATATCTGAAGATGCTTTAAGATCATTAATGAGAATAAAACCCAGTGCAGCTCACTATTTGATCGCTTATCGGATGCTAGAAATTAATGATAAGTTTTTATTATATTTAGATGATCCACTTGATTCTGATCAGAAAAACCAATGCGATCAAGCTGTACAGTATTTGCACGAAAATTATCAATCGATTATTCAAGATGGGCGAACTCTTTACTTCTTTCTAAAAGTTTGGTGGTTGAGTAAAACAGGTAAGCAACTATTTTATCGCGAAAGACAAGCAGTTCCTTTTACTACAAAAGATTGGAAAACCTGCTTAACTCTTATCGAAAATATAATAGCTACTGGTGAATTAAAATCTAATTCATCTTTGAAATATTTGCTTGGTTTAAGTAATTTTCATATCGATCGTATTGATAAATCTTTGGATATTTTCAGAGAACTTCAGGACGATTCAGAAAAAACAGGTATTCGGCGTATAATTGTTAGTTATTTAGCTAGTACACCTGAAGGAAAACCAAAGCAGTATACAGGAGAAGTGGCATGGACAAAGCAAGAAACCGACAAAGGTCAAGTATATGTTAATGAATTACGATCTATGATTAACTTTCATCCTAGACGATTTAACCGACCAGATATTCGCCAAGGCGAGTCTCTCGGTGACTTTCACATAGGCTTCAATTTCCGAGGCCCAATTGTAGAACCTATCAGTTTATATTCAGATTATTTAAAAAAAGAGAGAAAAGATAGAAATGAGTAGTTCGCCAGACACAACCCCATTAATTGATTATGAAAAATTGTTTCAGCTCAAAAAAAACATTGATGATATTGCTGCACAAGTTAATAGCAGTGAACCAAATTTTATTATATTTGGAGGAATAGCTCTTCTCTCTCAGGAAACCCCAGCAGAATGTAAATTCCTGCGTATAGTTTCTTGGCTTTATACCATGTATTGTGAAGCAGGTAAGAAAGCAGGTATAAAGTGGTTAGTAGAGCGCTTTGAAACCTATAATTTAGACCCAGATGGAAGGCTTAAGAAACACTTTGAATCTGTACATCCCCTTCGTACTTTTTTTCAACATAACCTGGAGAATGATGACTCTTATAATGGCAAAACTAAAAGAACTTGTAAAAATTGGTTTAAGGAGCAATGCGGTAGTGAGGAACCAAAAGAAAATAGTCACTGGGAGCTTTGTTTAAAATATATTTATAAAGATGCTCATGAATTTTTAGAAGCCATTCTTAAATGTATTGAAAAAGTTGATCAGGATGAAAGCCGGGTTGGTATGCTAGAAAATTGGAGTAGCTTTCGGCAAGATAATTTTTCACTTCCCGAACTTAATAATTTAATTCGTGAAGTAGCTAGTGGTATGGGCATCGAAGTCGGGAATATTAAAAAATTACGGGATAAAGTACATAATAAACTAGCAAATAACAAAGGGACAATCCGTCGTAAGGGATATGAAAACAATCGAATAATTCAAGAGGTAATCACAGATACAATATTAGAAGAACCAACATTGACAATGCCCTTAGTTCCAGATGACATTATAAAAGAATTCAAGATACCACAAGGTAAACAAGTGTTTGAACTGCTGAAGCAAGGCAGAGAAATTTATAAAAATGACCCCTCTTTATCTCGTGAAGAGTTACTTGAAAAACTTCGACCATCTTCTGAGCCACTCGTTTAGTCAGTGTTTCTATATTTGGTAAAACTTTCATACAAAGTATCGTGGGCACCGTGGGAAATAATTGGTGCAATGGAAACTTCTTCTTGCAGTCGTATGGTGCGTTAGAGTGCATTATTTTCTTGATGATTGAGAAACTATCTTCTGACACATCACTACTCTCTACAAGCGTTTAACCAGTATCCAGCGCAACTCCAACGGCGGCGTTTCTTGCACAGGAAATAAATCGCGCCCGCTAGCCCAACTCACAAACCAAGGTGTCGGTGGCCAAGCAGAATCAGGCAAATGTTTTTGTTCGTATTCAATCACCGATTCATCCGAAACAATTTCTAACGGCAAACCCTCGATTGCTGCTTGCAATTCTTGTCGCGTGAGCAGATAAGACCAACACAATTCAGACATTTGTTTTGCCATCTCGTCGGGTTCGTACTCATCTACTGCTAAGAAAGTGCTGAATAGTATAAATCCGCCGCTTAACACAGCATCGGACATTTTGCCGAGGAATAAGCGGACTTGTTCGGGATAGCGGAAGTGCGAGAGAACTTCGGTAGCAATGGCTAATTTGTACCGATAGGTTTTCATCCTCAATAAAGGATCTAAAACGTCGCCTTGGGTGACATGAATCGGCAAGTTTTCGGCGGTGGCTGCTGCTGATAGTTTTTCGGCAAATATGGGCGTTAGCTCGATCGCATCCACGGAATGCCCTAACCTAGCTAAAGGCAGACTATTGCGCCCCGGGCCCGCACCGACATCTAAAATCGGTGCTTTACTCGGTTCCCCTAATTCGGCAGCTACGGCGATAACTTTGGCATCGGGATGGCTGCCAAATAAAGGTTCGGGGCGAATATCCGGCCAGCTATGATATTTCTGGGCCATTGATTCGATCTGAATCTTGGTATTGAGAGTAATGCCGCCTGCTAAACCTGTTTGGGAATTGGCGGGAAAGTATGAGACTATTAGATTAGCGTGGGGAGAATTTTTGAATCCTTCTGCTAAGGCGTTGCCGATTAATGTTCGCAAGTTTTCGGATTGGGCCGCATTGAGGTTTTGTCCGAGAATGTTTAAGAAGTCTGAGAGTAATTTAAAATAGTCGTCTAACATCGATGGCACGCAAGGCAGATAAAAGTCTCCCTTGATGCCGATGTTCTTTTTGAGTCTTTCTTTGAGAATTAATTTTAGGCGATTGGAATCAGTCAGCGGCGGGGCACTTTCGGGTGAGTCGCTGACGGGCAATTCGGGAGAAGATGCGGCACGGGTAAGGTTTTTAGTCACAATGTTTTTGATGAGATTCGGCAATAAGTGCGATCGCGCCTAGCATAATTTTGTGCTCTTGCACCTGAATTCTCGCGTGCAGCGTTTCAGCAGTATCGTCAGGCAATATCGGCACAGCAGCCTGCATTAAAATCGGCCCGCTGTCTACTTCCAAACGGGCGATGTGTACCGTACATCCCGTTATTTTAACCTTAGCGGCGAGTGCTTGCTCGACGGCGCGAATTCCTGGGAAACTCGGCAGCAGACTGGGGTGAATGTTAATTACTTTGTCTGGAAAAGCATTGAGCAAAACTTTGGTGACGATACGCATCCAACCTGCCATTACTACCCATTCTACATCATATTCTTGGAAAGTTTTAACAATTTTTGTATCTAATTCTTCGCGGATTTTGCAATCGCGGTGATTGAGCAAAATCGAGGGAATGCCGTATTTTTCGGCTCGCGCTGCGGCTTTGGCTTCGGGATTGTTGTAAATTAATACTGGGATTTGAACATTAAGTTGTCCCTTGTGGATGGCTTGGGCAATTACCTCGAAGTTGCTGCCACTACCTGATGCTAAAATCCCTATTTTTAAGGGGGGATGAGTCGGATCGATCCTCTTCGTTGATGAGCCTCCCGTAGGGGCGGGCTTCGCTAACGAAGGAAAGCCAATCTCAGGAGAAATCAGGCTGGCATTGGAATTAACAGATACTGGATTAGCGGTCATAAATGCTATCAAAAATATTCACTCCTATTCTACAATATTATCAAAAAACTCTTCCCTGAGAATCGAATAAATTTTCAGATCCCAATATCTGCCTTTGACAAATAGCTGCTGTCGCAAAATCCCTTCCAATTGCATCCCCACCTTTTCCATCACCCTCGCCGAAGCAATATTGTTAACTTCACATCTACCCATAATTCGATTTAGCAACATTTCACGAAAGCCGAATTCAATAATTGCATTAACAGCCTCGCTCATGTATCCTTCGCCCCAATATCTCCCAGAAAGTGCGTAGCCAATTTCCCCGCGGCTGTGCGTCATGCTCCATTCCACAAATCCGCAAGTCCCGATAAACTTTTTATCGGCTTTGTGGACGATTCCCCAATCTACAAGCTCTCGTTTCTTGTACATTTTTGTAAGTGACTTGAGAAAGTATTTAGTGTCTTCTATGGAGACATGAGTTGACCACATTGTGTATTCTGATACTTCTGGGTTTGAGGCATACTCAAACATATCGCTGGCATCGTTTAAAGTGATTTTTCTGAGTAGGAGCCTTTCAGTTTCTATAGTGGGTAAATTCGCTAATATATCGAGAAGATTCATTGTGAGATTGACCTATATTGTGAGTCTAAATCAATTGTATAATTTAGGTGAAACAAAAAAATATTGCCTGTCCGAAGAGAGGAACGAAGCAATCGCCAAGATTAAGATTGCTTCGTTCCTCTCTTCGGACAGTTATGGACGGTTGTATAATTCATTAAGACGCGCTATATTGTGATACCATTTAAAACTAAAAGCTAAAATTTATAAGCCAATGGTTCCGATGAAATCTGGGCGTTTTAACTGGTTGGACAATGAATCGATCGCAGCTTGGACATTTCTAGCCCCAGCTTTGCTGTTGCTGGGTACTTTTTTGATTTGCCCGATCGCCTATTTATTTTACCTCAGCTTTACCAGCGGCAGCTTTACCCAGTCGGGAGTGCGTTTGATTGGCTTGAATAACTACTCGCGCCTGCTCACAAACCCGGATTTTTGGCAAATTCTCCAAAACACGCTCTATTTTACTACCGCCACAGTCATTCCCAGTTTAGTCATTCCGTTGGGTTTGGCAGTTTTACTAAATCGCTCGTTTGCTTGGCGGGGAGCTCTCCGCACCGCTTATTTTATCCCTTCGATTACCTCTTTGGTTGCTGTTGGCTTGGGTTGGCGGTGGTTGTTTCAAACCGATGGCCCGGTGAATGGTATGCTAAGTGCGATCGGCTTAAATCCAATTCCTTGGCTGAGTAGCACAGTTTGGGCAATGCCAGTCATAATCTTGCTCAGTGTTTGGAAACAATTAGGCTTTAATATGGTAGTATTTTTAGCAGGATTGCAAGCAATTCCGGTAAATCGTTACGAAGCGGCAGAATTGGATGGAGCTAATGCTTGGCAACAATTTTGGCACATCACTTTACCCGGTTTGCGGCCGACTTTAGTATTCGCTACCGTGACTACAGCTATTTTTACTCTGCGGAGTTTCGAGCAAGTTTATGTGATTACCGGCGGCGGCCCTTTGAACTCTACTAATTTGCTAGTTTATTATATTTACGAGCAAGCTTTTTCGCAATTTGATTTTGGTTATGCAGCCGCTGCGGCTACTTTCCTGATGGCTATTGCTTTGATATTAGTTTATGTTCAACTAAAAGTTTGGGGCGAAGATTCTTAATTAGGTAGGGACACAGCTATTGGTGTCAAGTTAAGACTAAAATCCCTCACAAATCTCGCTGATCGCGTAGTCTAGATCCCCCTAAATCCCCCTTAAGAAGGGGGACTTTGAAGCTCTTGTCCCCCCCTTCTTAAGGGGGGTGCCAGGGAGATCGAGAGGCTCATGTTAAGCGACAAAATATTGGTAACTTTTGATATTAATGAAAATAGCTATAGCAATCCTAAATGATTTTCTGTAGGGACACGGCACTGCCGTCTCCCGGACACGGCACTGCCGTGTCCCTACAGATGGATTTTGGGGAAATCACATTTATGTTCGCGGTAAGGATAATGATTTAGGA